>CANFJC010000167.1 GCA_947447245.1 Comamonadaceae bacterium | reverse complement strand
TGCTTGCGCCTTGCAACCTTGGCTTGCTTCGCTGGCTTGTCGCTTGGCATGGCCAACGCACAAAGCGCAGGCGCAAGCAGTGCCGCCAATGCATACCCCGCCGGTCCGGTGACCTTGTTGGTGCCCTTCACCACAGGCACTGGTGCTGATTTGATGGCACGTTTGTTGGGCCCCAAATTGGCTGACAAATGGAAAGTGTCGGTTGTGACTGACAACAAAGCAGGCGCCAGTGGTTCCATTGGCACCGGCATGGCCGCCAAAGCTGCGCCCAATGGCCTCACCGTGTTGGTCACTGCCACAGCACACGGCACGTTTCCGGCTTTGATGCCCAAATTGGCTTTCAACCCGCAGCAAGCCTTCACCCCAGTGATCTTGTTGGGTACCAGTGCGCTGGGTGTAGCCACTTCGGGCAAGTCAGCTTTGAACACATTCAAAGATTTTCAAGAGTCTGCCAAAAAACAGCCGGGTGTTTTGAATTACTCGTCACCTGGAACTGGATCGCCGCAACATTTGGCCATGGAGTTGCTGGCACAAGAAACCAGCCTCAAGCTTTTGCATGTGCCCTACAAAGGAACCTCGGGCGCTTTGACCGATTTAATGGGGGGGCATGTTGACGCCAGCATTGTGGCTTTGCAAACCGCAGCGCCGCATTTGCAAAATGGTTCCTTGCGCATGTTGGCCTTAATGAGTCCAGAGCGCTCACCCGCATTTCCCAATGTGCCCACATTGAAAGAGTTGGGCGTGGCCAACGGTGTGGTGGAAACTTGGTATGGCGTCTTTGTGCCAGCTGGCACACCAGCCGACGTGGTGGCCAAATTGAATGCCGATATCAATGCCCTGTTGCAATTGCCCGAAGTCAAAGACACCATGAACAAGCAAGGCTTGGTCATTGCGGGCGGCAAACCTGAGCGCATGAACGATTTGGTGAAAAACGAATTGAGCCGATGGGCCCGCGTGGTAGAAAAAGCCGGCATCAAAGCCGATAACTGACAATTTGTTTTCTGGATGTAACCCGTTTCGTGGGAAAATTGAAACTAAATTTCACCAGAGAGCTTTTCACATGCCAAGCCGCGCCACCAAAATTGTTGCCACCCTAGGTCCTGCTTCAAGCGATCCTGCTTTGTTAGAGGCCATGATTCGCGCGGGTGTGAATGTGGTTCGTTTGAACTTCAGCCACGGCAAAGCGCAAGATCACATTGACCGGGCAAGATTGGTTCGAGAAGCTGCGACCAGGGCGGGCCGAGAAGTGGCCATCATGGCCGATTTGCAAGGCCCCAAAATTCGCGTTGGCAAGTTTGCCGAAGGCAAGGTCATGCTGGAGCCGGGTGCCAAGTTTGTGCTTGACGCTTCGCGCACAGAACCAGGCGATTTAACCGGTGTTGGGCTTGACTACAAAGAACTGCCCCGCGATGTCAAAGCTGGCGACGTGTTGTTGTTGAACGATGGTTTGATTGTGCTCACCGTTGATTCTGTTCATGGCGAAATGGTCAACACCACGGTCAAGTTGGGCGGTGAGTTGTCCAACAACAAAGGCATTAACAAACAAGGCGGGGGCCTCACGGCACCAGCCCTGACGGCCAAGGACATGGAAGACATCAAAACAGCGATGAGCTTTCAAGCCGACTATTTGGCCGTGAGTTTTCCGAAAAATGCCACCGACATGGAAATGGCCCGTCAGTTGGCCAATGTGGCGGCTGCCGAATACAACCACAAGCCGGCCTTGATTGCCAAAATTGAGCGTGCAGAAGCCATCCCGCGCTTGGAAGAAATTTTGTTGGCCAGCGACGGCATCATGGTGGCCCGCGGCGACTTGGCCGTGGAAGTGGGCAATGCCGTGGTTCCCGCTCTGCAAAAACGCATGATCAAGCTGGCCCGTGCCCACGACAAGGTGGTCATCACGGCCACGCAAATGATGGAAAGCATGATCACCAACCCAGTGCCTACCCGCGCTGAAGTAAGTGATGTGGCCAACGCGGTTTTGGATGGCACCGACGCCGTCATGCTCAGCGCTGAAACCGCCGCCGGTAAGTACCCGCTTGAAACCGTGGAAGAAATGGCCAAGATTTGTTTGGCCGCCGAAAACGCCGAAGAGTTCGAGTTGGATGCCGATTTCAACGGCCAAACCTTCAACCGAATTGACCAATCCATTGCCATGGGCGCTTTGTTCACGGCTCACCACCTCCATGCCAAGGCCATCGTGGCGCTCACCGATTCAGGCTCAACGGCTTTGTGGATGAGCCGCCATCGGGTCAAAATACCGATTTATGCCTTGACCACCAAGCTCAGTTCGCAACGCAAAATGGCGCTTTATCGCAATGTCAGGCCGCTGTTGATGGACACCAGTGCCGATCGCGATACCGCTTTGGTGCAGGCCGAAAACCACTTGAAGACCCGCGGCATTGTGTCCTCCGGCGACATCTACGCCATCACCTGTGGCGAGCCAATGGGTGCACCGGGTGGTACCAACATGCTCAAGATTACTCGATCCGAGTAAGCACTAACTTTTCTTATTGTGCCTGATGGTATGAAAAAGTACGTGGCTGATCCAGCCTACGGTCCAGCACAGCCAAGCCGTCCAAAAGGTGTGGCTCATGAAGTGTGCACCGCGCATTTGCTGTGCAATGCCCAAAACAAAGCCGACACTGATTGCCAAAACCAGCCACTTCATTGCGCCTGGCGCATTGTTTTGTCGAAGCCCAAAGTAGGCGGCCATGAAGGCAAAGCCGGTGGAGGCGTGACCTGCCGGAAAGCAGTGACCTCCGCCGCCGTCACTCACCCACAGGTTCCAGTGAGACACGTAGGGCGCCGCCCCGCCAAACGCCTGAAGGTCCCATGGACAGCTTGTTTGACTAAAGCCCTTGATCAAAGTCACAGACAGCAGCGCGCTTAGAACGGATAAAAACAAACTGACTCGATCGGCTGTGGCCAAGGCTCTAAGTGCACCCCAGGGTCGCCAGATGCCAATCAAAATGGCCACAAAAAATAGCCATCCCACATTGCGAGCGCCCGCGTGCATGATTTTGGCCATCCACCAGTGCTCACGCAGGGCAAAGCCGCCGGGCTCTCCCCAAATGGTGGCAAGTTGCATGTCCCAAGTTGTACTGTCCCAAACCAAGAAAATAATCAACAAGAACAGGCTGACGATGGCGTAGGGCCGCCAAATACAGGGGCGCTGTTCTGCAGAAAGTGGATCAAGCTGACTCAACATGGGTGAAATCATAGTCGGACTGGCGCAAAGCTGACCAAAACCAAACTGCGCTTGTTAAAATCAGGATAGTTACAAGCCAGTTACATCTCAATCAGCATTTGATTTCATTTGCCCCATGGATGCAGCCAAGTCGCTTGTATTTGAATCTTTAACTCTCAGGGACTTTTCACCATGGCACTCGTATCGATGCGCGAGCTTCTGGACCATGCTGCAGCCAATGGCTACGGCATTCCAGCTTTCAACGTCAACAACTTGGAACAAGTTCAAGCCATCATGGAGGCCGCCAAAGAAACAGGTGCCCCAGTCATCATGCAAGCCTCAGCAGGCGCCCGCAAATATGCAGGTGAAGGCTTTTTGAAATTGCTGATTCAAGCTGCGGTCGAGTCCTATCCCGAAATTCCCGTGGTGATGCACCAAGATCATGGCCAAAGCCCGGATGTGTGCCAAGGCGCCATCAATTTGGGCTTCAGCTCCGTCATGATGGACGGCAGTTTGGAGGCCGACGGCAAAACCATTGCCAGCTACGAATACAACTTGGAAGTGACGCAAAAAGTCGTCAGCATGGCGCACAAATTGGGCATCACTGTGGAAGGCGAATTGGGCTGCTTGGGTTCCTTGGAAACCATGCAAGGCGACAAAGAAGACGGCCACGGCACGGACGCCGTGATGACCCGCGAACAGCTTTTAACCGACCCCGAGCAAGCCGCCGATTTTGTCAAGCGCACCCAGCTGGATGCCTTGGCCATTGCCATCGGCACCAGCCACGGCGCCTACAAATTCACGCGCAAGCCCACGGGCGACATTTTGGCCATTGACCGCATTCAAGCCATTCACAAGCGCATTCCCAACACACATTTGGTCATGCACGGCTCTTCCAGCGTGCCGCAAGATTTGTTGGCCATCATTCGCGAATTTGGCGGCAACATGAAAGAGACCTACGGCGTGCCCGTGGAAGAAATTCAAAAGGCCATCAAGTTCGGTGTGCGCAAGGTCAACATCGACACCGACATTCGTTTGGCCATGACCGCTGCTGTGCGCAAATTCATGGTGCAAAACCCAGAGAAGTTTGACCCCCGTGAATGGCTCAAACCTGCGCGCGAAGCGGCCAAACAAATTTGCAAACAACGCTACATCGAGTTTGGCTGTGAAGGCCAGGCCTCGAAAATCAAGAGCCACAGCTTGCAAGTGGTGGCAGCCCAGTACGCAAAAGGTGAGTTGGCGCAAGTTGTCCACTGAAATTGGCTCGATAATGCAGACACTATGACGACCGTTTCTGCATTGCACACTTCTGCGCTCACGTCCCTGACCTTGCTCGCACGAGGCAAGGTGCGTGACAACTATGCAGTCGGTACCGATCGCATTTTGATGGTGGCCTCTGACCGCATCAGCGCCTTTGACGTCATCATGGGCGAGCCCATTCCAGGCAAGGGCGTGTTGCTCACGCAAATGGCTTTGTACTGGTTTGACAAACTCGGCCCCAAGGGCTTGAACCTTTGCCCCATTCACCTCACGGGCGATGCGCCCGAGAGTGTGGTGAGTGCCGCCGAAGTGCCCCAAGTTCAAGGCCGCTCCATGTTGGTCAAGCGTTTGAAACCGCTTCCTGTTGAGGCGGTGGTCCGCGGCTACTTGGCCGGCAGTGGTTGGAAGGAATACCAAGAAGGCCAAGCCGTGTGTGGTGTGAATTTGCCGGCTGGTTTGAAGAACGCCAGCAAATTGCCTGAACCCATTTACACACCTGCTGCCAAAGCCGCTGTGGGCGAGCACGATGAAAATATCACTTTTGAAAAAACGGTGGACATGATTGGCCTCGATTTGGCCACACGCATCAAAGACATCAGCATTGCCATTTACAAAGCCGCCAGCACCATTGCCGCTGAAAAAGGCATCATCATTGCCGACACCAAATTTGAATTTGGCCTAGATGCAGAAGGCACGTTGGTGTTGATGGACGAGGTGCTGACGCCCGATTCGTCGCGCTATTGGCCCGCCGAAAGCTACATGGAAGGTGTGAACCCCCCAAGCTACGACAAGCAGTTTTTGCGCGATTGGTTAGAAAGCACCTTGGTCAATGGCAAGCCTTGGGACAAAACGCCGCCCGCTCCTCGTTTACCCCGTGAGGTGATTGAAAAGACCTCGGCAAAATACGAAGAAGCACTGCAGCGCTTAACGCGTTAATTTCGCAGTAGCTTCTAATCTGGGAGAAGCTTTTCATGATCAGTTTGTTTCGCTCAGCGTCTGAGCTCATGGTGCAGTACGCACACTACCACCGCGACCGCCGCAACATCGTCACGCATTTGGTGGGCATCCCCTTGATCGTGTTGTCCATTGGCATGTTGCTGTCCTTGGTGTCATTTGACATGGCGGGCAACACCCTTAGCTTGGCCGGCTTGCTGTGGGTGCTTTCACACTGCAGGGGTCACAAGTTCGAAACTTGTATCGCCCACCAAAATTGTCGTTATAAATCAAGCACTTAGAGGGAACTCTAGGTGCTTTTTTTTAGGTTCAAAGTAGTATAGTCCGACTTTACTATTCGTCATAGATTTTTCAATGTCTTTTCATAGATTACTTAAGCAAAAAATCAAATCATCTATATTGTTTTAGAGCTTAAGAAATTTAATTGATTCTAATAAGTTATGACAAAAGATCAAAGCTCTTACCGTTTAATTAAGCGATACCCAAATCGAAGGTTATACGATGTGCAAGAGTCACGCTACATCAACTTTTCTGACTTACGACAGTTGGTAATTGACGGCGTTGAATTTAAAGTCATAGTTGATAAAACTAATGAAGATCAAACTAAAAGTGTACTTATGCATATCTTTCTGGAATTAGAGATGGGTGGGCAGCCTTTGTTTACTGATGAAGCTCTAAAAAATCTTATCCAAACGAAAAATTTGTACAGTAAATTCTTTTTGAGTTCTTTTATTGATAAGTGGTTAAGTTCCATTACTAATCACTAGAAATGTTCAAATGTAAAATTTTTCAGATTTTTACATTTGAGTTATGAGTCATAAGCATTCATACGTTAAGTGAGTAAAGTTACTTAGTTAGGATACAAATGGGTACGTTAACAATTGGCACGATTTATAGGTACTCTAGTTCATTTCAAGTGGATGTTCCAGAAATAGACGGACTTCCTAATTTATTATTTCATACCAATACGACGGGGGAAAACAAGGCATTGCTTGAAGCTGGAATAAACCCAATACGTTCAGTAAAAACTAAAAGCGGTCACCGAATTCCTGCAATACT
>CANFJC010000166.1 GCA_947447245.1 Comamonadaceae bacterium | reverse complement strand
GGTCAAAAGGTCATCACCATTGAGGGTTTGGCTGACAAAGGCAAATTGCATGCGGTGCAACAAGCTTGGATTGATCACCAAGTGCCGCAGTGCGGCTATTGCCAGGGCGGCCAAATGTTGGCAGCAGTGGCCTTGCTCAAGAAAAAACCCAAACCCACAGACGAAGACATCGATGCGGCCATGACCAATATTTGTCGATGTGGCACGTACGCACGGATTCGCGCTGCCATTCATTCAGTGGCCAAGAAGGGAGGCAAAGCATGAACTCGAACCTCCATTCAAGCCATCAAAATCCAGAGAAAGTGGGCATGGACCGCCGTCACTTTCTGAAAGTCTCTGGCTCTGCCAGTGCAGGCATGTCATTGGGCTTCTTCTTGCCCGAGCGCGCGCAAGCGGCGGACACACCTCAACTCAATGTGTGGGTGGAAATTGAACCCAACGACACCATTGTGATTCGCTATGCACGTGCCGAGATGGGGCAGGGCAGTATGACTTCTGCGCCCATGATCATTGCCGAAGAGCTCGATGCCGATTGGAAAAAAGTGCGCGTTGAATACGCCACTGCCCATGAAAATTTGCGCACCAAACGCGCTTATGGCGACATGGCTTCTGTTGGCAGTCGCACCATTCGAAATTCTCAAGAGTATTTGAGAAAAGCAGGTGCCACAGCTCGAGAAATGCTGGTTGCTGCAGCTGCTCAAAAATGGAATGTGCCAGCCAGTGAGTGCAAAGCTGCTTTGAACAAAGTGACTCACATCTCAAGTAAACGCAGTTTCTCCTACGGTCAATTGGCTGCTGATGCTGCCAAGTTAGAGGCCCCCAAAACTGTTCAACTGAAAGACCCCAAAACTTGGACGATCATTGGCAAATCCATTCCCCGTGTTGACATTCCCGACATCGTCTTGGGCAAGCGTCAATACGGCATTGATACCCAATTGCCCGGCATGTTGCATGCAGCTATTGCAGCTTGCCCAGTGTTCAACGGCAAAGTCAAATCCATTGATGCCTCCAAGGTTGAAAATCGCCGCGGCATTGTCAAGATCTTGAACATGGGAGATTTTGTGGCGGTGGTTGCTGACAACTGGTGGCGAGCCAAAGAAGCATTGCGTGAAGTGTCTGTTGAGTGGGATGTGGGTGAGCACGGCACCCTGAGCAGCGCGGCCATCATGGCGCACTTTAAAGCGGGCATGGAGCAAACTGAATTGGCTGTGGCGCGCAACGATGGCAATACAGCCGAGGCAATGTCTAAAGCAGCTAAGGTGGTTGAAGCTGATTACTTCACGCCCTATTTGGCACATGCCACCATGGAACCCATGGTGTGTACCGCATGGCTGCAAGGTGACAAACTGGAAGTCTGGTCTTCCACTCAAAATCCTGAAGCCACATTGGCTGTGAGTGCCGCTGCAGCAGGCGTGCCACAGACCAATGTGAAGGTGCACCCTGTGCAATTGGGGGGCGGCTTAGGCCGTAAGAGTCCACAAGACTTTACAAAGCAGGCGGTCATGATTGCAAAAGCCATGGCGGGTAAGCCCGTCAAAATGCTTTGGACACGTGAGGAGGAAATTCAACACGGCCTCTACCGCCCTGCAAGCTTGATGCGTTTTAAGGCTGGCTTGAATGCCAACGGCAAAGTTGAGGCCCTGCACATTCGAGTTAGTGCGCCTTCCATTTTGGCGACGCTCTTAAAACTGCCTTTGCCCAAAGGAATTGATGGCCAAGCGGTGGCAAGCTTCAATGATCATCCCTATGACATTCCCAACACCTTGGTCGATTACGCCCAGCGCAATACCAACGTGCCGGTGGGTTTTTGGCGTTCTGTAGGACATTCTCAAAATCCATTTGGCCGTGAATGTTTCATTGACGAGTTGGCTTTGGCTGCAGGCAAAGATCCATTGGCTTTTCGTTTGGACATGTTGCCCAACAACGAAACTTCAAAACGTGACAGAAGCATTTTGGAAGCTGTGACCAAGGCTGCAGGCTGGGGCAGTCAATTGCCCAGTGGCGTGTTTCGCGGTGTGGCTGAAACAGAAGGCTATGGCAGTTGGACAGCCTGTGTTTGCGAAGTGTCTGTCAATGCCAAAAACGAGGTCAAGATTCACCGTGTGGTCATCGGAATTGATCCTGGCTATGCTGTCAATCCCGACAACATCGTGGCCCAATTTCAAGGCAGTGTGGTGCACGGTTTAACGGCTATTTTTTGGGGTGAAAACACCATCAAAGAAGGTCGCGTGGAGCAATCCAATTTCCATGATTACCGCATGATGCGCTTGAACGAAATGCCCAAGGTGGAGGTGGTTATTGCACCTACTGGTGGTTTCTGGGGCGGTGTAGGCGAACCTGCACAAGCGCCCTTGGCGCCGGCTTTGGTCAATGCTATTTCTGCCGCCATGGGCAAACGCATTCGCTCACTGCCACTTAAAAATCATGGCCTGACCTTGAAGGCTTAAGGTGCAGCAGGGATGAAGGCTGAAGGTTGGTTGCGACGCAAGGGGCTGCAAAGTCTCTTGCTTGCAGGAATCTCAGGGTCATGGTTGAGTAGCCAATTCGCTTATGCGCAGCGAATGAACTCAGGCCGACTTCTTTCTTTTGAAGACATGGTCCAGCCGATTGTGAAGGGTGCGAAGCTCGTCAAAAGAGATCTCCAAATTGAAGCTCCCATTTTGGCGGATAACGGCTCCTTGGTACCCATTCAAATTAAAGTTCAAAGCCCCATGTCGGCTCTGGACCACGTCACCCACATTTACTTGTTATCGCAACGTAATCCTGTGGTTCAAATGGCCATGTTCCAACTCGGCCCATGGAACGGCCGCGCTGACGTGAGTACTCGAATTCGTTTGGCGGGCACGCAAGAAGTGGTGGCACTTGCCCGCTTGTCCAATGGCGAATTTAGATACAAGCAAATGGAAATTATTGTGACTGAATCTGCGTGTGTGGATGCCTCATGAACATTGCACGCGTTCAGTGGCCTGACAATGTTCGCGCTGGCGAAGTGATCAATGTGAGGCTGTTGATACAGCACCCCATGGACACGGGATATTTACAAGATTTAACAGGTAAAGTGGTTCAGCGAAATATCATTCGATCTATTACTTGCAATTTGGGCAATCAAGAGGTATTTCGGATCGAGCCGTCATCGGGTATTTCTGCCAATCCATTTTTTGAATTCTGTGTGCGCGCAACAGCCACTGCTGAATTCAAGATAGAGTGGATAGATGACAAGGGTGTGAAAGGTCAGCACCTTCAAATCTTCAATGTGTCTTAGCCGCCATCTTTGCCCCATCAATTGAACTGCAGTAGGTCTCAAATTGAAATCCCCACACTTTCTAAATATTATTTTTGGGTTTATTTTTTTAATGTTGACAGGTGCATCACAAGCTACTGCATCAGAGCCTTGCACCAAAGCGCAGGACACTTGCACGGAATGGGTGGCATTAGATGCCAATGGAAGTCGTGGCCGAATCTATCGAACACACGCACTTTCTAATACCCATGAAAAAATTGAGCATGCCGTCATCGTCATTCATGGCCAAGGCCGCAATGCAGATGGCTACTTCAGGCATATGCTGGCAGCCGCATTTCTGGCTGATTCGCTTCAAAACACAATTGTCATTTCACCTCGCTTTGCCTCCCATAACGGCAAGTCATGCTTAGATCAATTAGACAAGCAAGAAGTAGGTTGGATTTGCTCAGGCGCTGACAGTTGGCGAAGCGGTGGCAATCAAGCCAAAGTCGCTGAGCCGACTTTGAATTCTTTTGATTTCATGGACGCCATCATTTCTAAACTTGCAGATGTGAAAGCATTTCCAAGTCTCAGGTCCATTGTCATTGCGGGGCATTCGGCGGGAGGGCAATATGTCAATCGGTATCAATTTTCAAATCGAATGCATGAAAAAGTCATGGCAGATCGAAAAATTCAAATCTCATACGTGATCGGCAATCCATCTTCCTATACCTATCCAGATGCTTTAAGACCAACAAGAGACGCATGGCCGACCAATATTGCAGCAGACTCGCCCGGCTATATGCCTGTTGCGAAGCCTGGTACTGAGGCTGCATTTGTTGCATTCAATGACAGGAAGAATTGCACTGCTTTTAACCACTGGCCCTACGGACTTGAAAACAAGGTGGGTTTTGCAAAAGCAATACCAGACGAACAATTGAAACAGCAGTTAAGTGCAAGATCTGCAACTTATCTATTGGGAGAGTTAGACATCTTGCCGCTTTATGGGTTTGACGATTCTTGCGCGGCAATGGCACAAGGACCCACTCGTTTGGCAAGAGGTTTTGCCTATGCCAAGTTTGTAAGCGAGAGCTTCAAGGCCAATCACAAAGCGATGATGGTGCCTGCTTGTGGCCATGATGCACGGTGCATGTTTACCTCAGAAACTGCTTTGCCTATTTTGTTTAAGAGCGCCCGCTAAACTGCTCGCGCCACAAACGGTTCATGGCGAAGATACCCAACAAGGGGCCAATACCAAGCCATGGCAGAAGAGCGTCCAACGCTTGTTCACGCGCCAAACCCGTAAAAAGTTCAATGCTCACAATCGATATGGCAAACCCAATGCAATTGGTCAAAGTTAGCACGCTACCTACCGCGTGCTTTGGCGCATTGCTGGCTGTCAGTGTCGAAAACTGAGGCGAATCACCGGCAGCAGTCAGGCCCCAAATGGCCAACCATAACAAGAACCAACATAGCGGCGCAGACATCAACCAAGGCGCCAAAAGACAACAAAAGCCGCTCATGCTCAATTGAAGTGTGGCCACGCGAGCGCTGCCCCAACGCTTTGCAAGCCAACCGCCCCCAATGCATCCCAATGCACCAATTCCAAGTACCCCAAAAGCAGCAAAAGACAGTGATTGACCCTCGAGCTTTGTTGCCAGAATGAGTGGCACCAACACCCAAAGCGTATACAGCTCCCACATATGGCCAAAATAGCCCAGCACCGAGGCCCTGACGCGCCAGTCAGTCCACATGCTTGCCAATGCTTGCCATTCGAGTTTTTTGGCCGTGGCCTTAGATGTGGGAGGTTCTGGAATGGCCATAAAAAGAAACAAACCACCCGCAGCGGCCAACACAGCAACGCTGACCATGACCGTTGACCAATGAAGTTCAACGGCTAAAGCCCGAATGCCATGCGCACTGGCTGACCCCAATACAAGCGCTCCGACCAGCCAACCAAGTGCAACGCCCAAACCTTCTGGAAACCATTGAGAAGCGATCTTCATGCCAACGGGATAAATGCCAGCCAAGAAAAAGCCAGTCGCAGCCCGCCAAAGCAAAAGTTCATTAAAAGACGATATCTGCATCAAGGCGCCCAATGTGCAGAGAGCACCTGCTAAGGCGCACAACAAGAAAACACGTCTTGAAGAAAATCGATCGGCAATGGCCGACAAAGCAAAGACCAAGGTGCCCACAATAAATCCAAGTTGCAAGGCGGAAGTGAGTCGACCCACAGCTGATGCAGGCCACCCCATTTGTTGTTGCAGGTCAGGCATCACTGCGTTGACTGCAAACCACAAGGAAGTACCCGAAAATTGCGCCAAAACTAGGATGGGAAGAATGCGTTTTGGCGTTGAAGGCATGTTTTGTGAGTAGACTGTGACGGCTACCATTGTGACCCAAGCGCTGGCCCTTGAGAATGGATCCGGCCATCTTCCCTTTTAATTTAGACCGTCTATGTCTCAAAAAATCAAAATCAATGCTTTCGATATGAATTGTGTCGGTCATATTCAACAAGGCCTATGGACACATCCGCGCGATCAATCGACGCGCTACCTTGATTTGAAATATTGGACTGATTACGCAAAACGACTTGAAGCCGGATTGTTTGACGGTATCTTTTTTGCAGATGTCGTGGGCGTTTACGATGTGTTAGGTGGCAGTCCCAATGCCGCGGTGCAGGGTGCAGTGCAAGTTCCTGTGAACGATCCCATGATGCTGATTCCTGCCATGGCCAGCGTGACAGAACACTTGGGCTTTGGCGTGACAGCCAATCTCACTTATGAGTCCCCTTATTTATTTGCCAGGCGCATGTCAACTTTGGATCATTTAACCAAAGGGCGTATAGGTTGGAACATTGTGACGGGCTACTTAGACAGCGCCGCCAGAGCTGCTGGACTTTCTGGGCAAATTGCGCATGACGATCGATATGACTTGGCCGATGAATACATGGCCTTGGTTTATCAACTTTGGGAAGGCAGTTGGGAAGAGGGAGCCGTGTTGGCCAACAAACAAAGCGGTGTGTATGCCGATTCTGCTAAGGTACATTTGGTCAATCACCAAGGACCTCAATATCAGGTTCAAGCGATGCACTTGAGTGAGCCTTCTCCCCAAAGAACACCTTTGTTGTATCAAGCGGGCTCATCTGCAAGAGGCTCTAGGTTTGCTGCTACACATGCAGAATGCGTTTTTTTGAACGGTCAAAGTATGCCTGCCGTGAAAACCATCGTAGACAACATTCGAAGCCAAGCGGTCGGGCAGGGACGTGCTGCC
>CANFJC010000165.1 GCA_947447245.1 Comamonadaceae bacterium | reverse complement strand
GAGTGCGAAACGTTCGTCGTTTGCAGTTAGTTTTTTTTCTGCTGTTTTACGAGGATCAGAACCTCGACATGCCCTGCCACGCGTCCGAACCCATGTCGAAACCAGTGCAGCCCCAAGCTTCGTATTTTAAGACGATTCTCAGAAATTCAAGCCATCATTGGTCTGCAGACTGTGTCTTATTTGCGCAAAGTCTCAAAAATTGCACGTTCTGTGGCGGTTGTATTGTCCTGCGCTAAGACCAAATTGTGAGCTTGCTCAAAGTCATCGCTTTGCACCAGGCTGCGCAATTGGCTCACTTGCTGCCTGTACATTTCCAACAATTGCTCTGGATTGAGGTGCGCTGTCAGGCCTTGGACTTGAAACTTAAGCTCATGTCTTACCTTTTCCATGATGCGGTTCACATCTTGTTCTGTCAGGTGAAGTCGCTCGGCCTCCGCGTTCAAAGCATGACGATCGTTTTGAGAAATCTGACCTTTGGCCAAGGCGTCTCTAAATTCATTTTCAAAAGTTTCTCGGTCAATGCGCAGCTGGTCGGTAAAGGCCGATGCCATCAAACCCGCAGGGATGGCAAAGATGCCAATGCCAATGAGGCTAATGACGACGGTCATGGCGCGGCCCAACGGCGTGATGGGCGAGATATCGCCGTAGCCGACGCTGGCCAAGGTAATCACGGCCCAGTACATGGCGGAGGGAATGGTGTCAAATTTATCGGGCTGTGCGTCATGTTCCAACTCAAAGCCCAAGCTTGCCGTCAAAACCACCAGCAAAAGCATCATGAAGGCAGACGCAAACAGAACGCGCTTTTCGCGGTTGATGGCTTTCATGAGGGTGTTCAAAGTGCCGGTGTAGCGGGTGACTTTGAGTAAGCGTGTGAGCCGGAAAATTCGCAAGAAGCGGGTATCAATGACTTGATGCAACAAGATGCCTAAGAAGTAGGGCAGTATGGACACCAAATCAATCAGGGCGGGAATGCTCATCATGTAGCGAATTCGGCCTTTAAGGGGCTCGCTGTACTTGGCTATTTCACAGCAAGCGTAAACCCGGCCGATGTATTCTAGGGAGAACAAAGCCACAGTGGCAATTTCTAAAAAGGCAAACTCGTGTTGAAAGATCGCATGGATAGCAGGAACTGTTTCAAGCACGATGCAGACCACTGACACCAACACCGCCCAAATGATCAGCCGATCAACATACCGATGCAAGGCGCCAGAGGTGGGTGTCGCATGGAGCAGTGAAAAAACCTTTTGCCGAAACGTTCTGTCTTTGTTCTTTCGAATAAAAAACTGAATGGCTGAAATCAATGCCCCGACAACATTGATTTTTTTGAAAAAGGCTTTCACGCTTTCATGCTTTCGACTCTGCCATAACGCACCATGGTGCTACCCACTGTGAAGCGTTTGCTGCGCGTGGGCATTATCAACACCGCATTGTCATAAGGCGTGCACACATCATGGCCCGCATCATCCGCCAAGGCCGTGCCTGACTTCTCAATCACTTCCAAGCCGTTGTAAACAGCTAGCCATTGGAAGTCGAGTGACTTGGCTGCATAACCCTCTGTCACTTGCACCACCTTTTGCTCAACAGGTGGCAAGCTGCAGCGCGAATCAGCCCATTCGGCAGAAGTTACACCAGTGACTTTCAAAAACTTCAAGGTGGTTTCACGGGCAATTTGCTCGCAGGCTTTCTCCCAATGTTGACCGGCTTCTAGCAAGATGGCGGTATTGTGTTTGCTTGGATCGCCAAAGGCGGCACGTTCAATCATGCGCAGGCCATTGACATGACCTGTGTCCATCATGAGCCATTCGGGAAGGCCAATTTTGGCGGACAAGTTAATCGATTTTTGGCCACCTTGAGGACGAACACCGCACACCATGAGGGGCGCACTGGGTGCGCTCATGGAATGCAAATCTAGCAGGTAGTCGGCGGTGTCAATGTAGTCCACCAACTCGCGCGCGCGGCGCAATTCCACGCTATCACGCGGGCCTTTAAGTACTTCATCTGCCCAAACTCGGTTGAAGTCTTCTTCCACATACCGGTTGCCATCGGGGTTGGCTGGATCCCACATTTGATAGGCGGCCACATTGGCAAAGATGAAGGACACCACACCACAAATAGGTTGGAAGTTTTGCTTGAACAAATAGTCAAGCGTGATGGCGCCGCTCAATTCGTTGCCGTGCGTTAAGGCTTGCACAATGACATGTGGGCCTGGTTTGCCTGAGTCAAAACGTGTGACGTAGTCAATGCCAACATTGCTGGCACGGTAAGCGCTAATGTCAGGGGCCGTTAATTCGACTTGAAACGGGGACGCTGATGTTTGTACTGGGGTGGTCATATTTTGCTTTTGGAAAAATCTGCAAGCAATGCAGTGAGTGCGATCAAATCTTGGTTCAGTTTTTGGTAGCCTGGCCCTTTGCCTCGGCCAGACGCATCGGTGTACAAGCGCTTGTTCAACTCTATTTGAAGGCTGTGTTTGCCTTGCGCTGGATTTGAAAATGCCCGCACCAATTCAACCCCTTTGAAGGGATCGTTGACTTTCACGTCATAGCCACATTGCTGCATGAACTCTTTCACCAATTGAGTCAACTCGGCAGAGCAGGTGCTGCCATCGCGGTCGCCCAAGACCACATCGGCACGCGGAATGCCTGCGCCGCCTTCACCCATCTTGCCGCTCACCGCATTCATAGAGTGGCAGTTGATGTGATAGCACACGCCAAATTGTTGATGGTGTGCATGGATCAAATTTTGTAACTTTGCTTGATAGGGCAAGGCGTAGCGCTGAATGCGTTGGTGCACTTCGTCAACAGACAATTTGCGCTTGTAAATGGGGCGGCCATCGTCCAAGGTTCGCCATATCAGCGACTTGCCAATGTGGGCTTTGCCACTGGGCTCATAGGTGTGGGGCCAGTCGCCTTCAATCATGGCCAGATCCACATCGCCCACGTGTCTGTTGGGATCGATGTAGGTCCGGGCAAATTCAGCCAAAAGCAAATGCGCGCCATGGTCTGGGGCATGAGACCACAATTCGTCGATGAAGACGTCTTCACCATCGCGCAGGTCTTCTAAGGGTAGAGCAGCATGAAAGTCTGTTGGAAATATTGGGCTGGAATGGGGAGAGTCCATGACCAAAGGCAAGGCTTCCTTCGGTTTGAAGAGGGTGTAGGCCTCGGTTTTTTCGCTGTGCATGTCTGTCATCAATGGCCGCCTGCAGGTTTGGCATCTTTTTTGGGATCTGCCTTTCCATCTCCCTTGCCATCACCTTTGCCATCACCTTTTGCGGCGGCTGCGCCCTCCTGAACTCGCACAACTTTGCATTTTTTTTGCGCAGGTTCTTTGGCGGTGGCAGGCAGGTCCTCGCAGATTTTTTCTACTTTGTAGGCCCAAGCGCTGCTGGCCATGGCCAAGCTGCCCAATAAAGCACTTATGACAGCAAATTGAAGAGAGATGAAAATACGTTGAATCATGGGTGAAAATGAGATGATGTGTGACAGAACAAAGCCATTGTCGTTGCCTAGCATGCTTGAATTATCTGAAAGAAGAATCAAATGTCAAATTTGATCCGATGGCCCTTGGCTGCTTTGGCGGTTTGGGGAGGTGCCTGGTACCTCTATATTTTCTTGGTTGACCAAGGAATGCATTCCTCTGTGGCCATGTTGTTTGCCACATGTGCGGGGGTTATGGCTGCTGCCATGGCTTGGTACAAAGGTATTTCTCAAGCCCGTGCCGCGGCTTTGGCCATGGGTTTCCCCATTTCTTTTTGGCTCATGGGCACAGCCACTGTACCTGCCTGGGCTTGGTTGTTGCCCTTGATCTTGGTCATTTGGATTTATCCCATGCACGCATGGCGAGATGCCCCCGTGTTTCCAACGCCATTGAATGCCCTGAAAGATGTGCCGCGCTGGGCCATCTTGCCTGCCCAGGCCAAGATTCTGGATGCAGGCTGCGGGGCAGGCGATGGCCTGAAGGCTTTGCGTCTGGCCTATGTGAATGCTCAGTGGATTGGCATTGAATTCAGCCGGCCTTTAAGTTGGTTGGCCAAGTTTCGTTGCCCCTGGGCCGAGGTGCGCTGCGGCGATATTTGGGAAGACCATTGGGGTACCTATGACATGGTGTATTTGTTTCAGCGGCCCGAAACCATGCCCCGCGCAGTTGAAAAAGCCAAAGCAGAAATGAAACCCGGTGCTTGGCTGGTGAGTTTGGAATTTGAGGCGGCTGAACTCAAGGCCACCGCAGTCACTGATGCCAGCCCCAATCGGCCTGTCTGGCTTTATCAGGCGCCCTTTACGGGTCAATCCCGAGTGAAACGCTAGAGCTTCAGACTATCATCTTCGAATTCATTCAATTCGGAGATTCTCATGCTCAAACCCGGCCTCATGATGGACCGTCCCTTGCTCTTGTCAGGCATTTTGGAGCACGCGGCGACGCAATTCGGCGGCCAAGAAGTCGTCTCTCGCGAAACACATGGCCCATTGTTTCGCTACACCTACGCCGATTGTGCAAAGCGTTCACGCCAATTGGCCAATGCCCTGCATGGTTTGAATTTAAAAGAAGGCAGTGTGGTGGGCTCCATTGCATGGAACAACCATCGCCACCTTGAAGCTTATTACGCAGTCTCTGGCAGTGGCATGGTGATGCACACGTGCAATCCACGTTTGCACCCTCAGCAACTGATTTACATCATCAACCATGCCGAAGACGAAGTGGTTTTGTTTGACATCACCTTTGCGCCTTTGGTCAAAGGCATTGCGGCGCATTGCCCCAAAGTGCGTGCATGGGTCTGCCTCACAGAACGTGCGCACATGCCCGAGATTGAAGGCGTGGCCCATGTATTGTGTTACGACGAACTGATTGCAGCTGCCAGTGATGTGTTTGAGTGGCCTGATTTTGATGAGCGATCTGCCGCGGCCATTTGCTATACCTCGGGTACCACTGGTAATCCCAAAGGCGCCATGTACTCGCACCGTGCCATTGTGATCAATGCGCTGTCGGGTTGCTTGCCCAGCGTGTTGAATTTGTCGCCAGAGCAAGCCATCTTGCCTGTGGTGCCCATGTTCCACATCAACGCATGGTGCATTCCCTATGCGGCACCGATTGCCGGTGCCAAGCTGGTTTTGCCTGGCCCCAAGTTAGATGGCGCCAGTTTGTACGAACTGATGGAGTCCGAAAAAGTCACCATCAGCGCAGGCGTGCCCACCATTTGGATGGCGCTGATTCAGCACGTTGAACAAAACAAATTGCGTTTCAGCACCATGAAATGCACGGCAGTGGGTGGCTCTGCCATGCCGACTGCTTTGATTGCCAAATTCAACGACGATTTCGGCGTCGAAGTTCGCCACGGTTGGGGCATGACCGAAACGACAGCGGTGGCCACCATGAGCAGCATGACGCCCAATGAGCGCGCCATGTCATCTGCCGATCGGCATGCCTTGGTGGGCAAGCAAGGTCGTTCAGTGTTTGGTGTCGACATCAAAGTGGTAGACGAAGCAGGCCACACACTGCCCCGCGACGGCAGCTCACAAGGTGAACTCATGGTGCGCGGCCAGTGGATTATTTCTGGCTATTACAAAGGAGAGCAATCGCCCTTGGTCAATGGCTGGTTTCCCACAGGCGACATTGCCACCATCGATGCGCAAGGCGTGATGCAAATTCGCGATCGCACCAAAGATGTGATCAAAACGGGTGGAGAGTGGATCAGCTCAATTGATCTGGAAAACGCGGCCATTGCGCATCCTGCAGTGGCCATGGCGGCCGTCATTGGCGTGAAGCATCCCAAGTGGGACGAGCGTCCTTTGATGTTTGTGGTGCGCAAGCCAGGGCAGACGGTCGAGAAGGAAGAGATCTTGTCTTTCCTCGAAGGCCGGGTGGCCAAGTGGTGGGTACCCGATGATGTGATCTTTTTGGAATCCTTGCCCGTGGGTGGCACAGGCAAGGTTCAAAAAGCTGACTTGCGTAAAACCTACGGTGGCGTGTTCAGCTGAACATACCAACTAGGCTTTAGTAGCGATAGCCCAGACCTACGCCGATGAGCGTGGGGTCTACCTTCAGCACGCCTTTATTGGCGCCGCCCACAAAAACGTCTGTCTTTAAGCTGACCTTTTTAATGTCAATGTTGAAGCTCAAGTTTTTGTCAATCGGAAAATCAACACCCGCTTGAAGAGCGCCGCCCCAGCTGTTGCTGTTGATGTTGGCGCCGCCATCCAGCAAGTTCACTTGTGTGATTTGCGTGTAGTTCACGCCAGCTCCCACATAAGGCTTGAAGCCAGAGACCGTATCGAAGTGATATTGCAAAGTGATCACGGGCGGTAGATGCTTGAATGTGCCAATGTCGGTACCCAAAGCACTTGAATTCACAGTTTGTTTTTGAGGAACTGTCAAAATCAGCTCAACAGCCACATTCTTGTTAATGAAGTAGCTGATGTCGACTTCAGGAATGGTTTTGTTGTTCACGTTCAAGCCCAAACCAGTTGAGTCTTTGTTGGACATGTCCAGGCCCACAGCGCGTGCGCGAACCATCCATGGGCCTTGATCG
>CANFJC010000164.1 GCA_947447245.1 Comamonadaceae bacterium | reverse complement strand
GCAAAGGCCGGGTAGTCGTGTTTTTTAAGCGCTTCAAACAAGGGGTGAGAAGGGTGAAAAGTTTGCACCCACATTTCACTGCTGGCACTTTGCTCAGCATCTCGGCCTGCTCTGCCGCCGGCTTGCATGAGCAATGCAAACAAACGTTCGGGCGCTCTGAAATCGCTCGAGAACAAAGCACCATCCGGATTGACGGCTGCCACCAAAGTGATGCGCCGAAAGTCATGCCCTTTGGCAATCATTTGCGTGCCCACCAACACATCCACTTCACCACTGTGCACGCCCGCCAATTGAGCTTCCAGAGAGCCTTTCAATTTGGTGCTGTCGGCATCAATGCGCATGATCTTCACGGGGTCACCATTAGGCCGTTTGACATCCACCAACAGCTCGGCCAAATGTTCTTCAAGTTGCTCCGTGCCGCGCCCCATGGGCGCAATGTCGGCATTGCCACATGCGGGGCACGCGCGGGGCACGCGCTCTGTGAAGCCGCAGTGGTGGCAGCGCAAAGTGCGATCAATTTTGTGAAACACCCGAAACGCACTGCAATGCGAACATTCACTTTTCCAACCGCAATCGGCGCAATGCAAAACGGGGGCATAACCTCTTCGGTTGAGCAGCAACATGCTTTGCTCGCCCTTGGCCACACGCTCTTGAATAGCAGCCATCAAGGGTGCAGACAAAACAGTTTTGCGCGGCTGATGGTTCATGTCAACACGGCGCACAAAAGGCAGTTGACCTGCACCAATGCGCGCAGGCATAGGCAATCTTAAGTAGCGACCGCCTTCTGCAGCAGGCCTGCTGTGATGCCAGCTTTCTAAAGAAGGCGTGGCCGAACCCAAGATCACTTTGGCGCCTTCTAGCCGCGCTCTGTAAATGGCCAAGTCGCGCGCCGAATAACGCGCGCCTTCTTGTTGTTTGTAGCTGGCATCGTGTTCTTCGTCCACCACAATCCACTTCAAATGAGGCATGGAGGCGAAGATAGACATCCGAGTGCCCAGCACAATGCGGGCGCTGCCTTGATGCGCCGCCAACCAACTCTTCAATCTTTGCGGCCCTGTCATGCCGCTGTGCATAGAGACCACGCCCGCATGACCGAATCGGGCTTTCACACGGGCCTCAAGTTGTGGTGTGAGATTGATCTCGGGCACCATCATCAAAGCTTGCGCGTTGGGGTTTTCTGCCAAGCACCTGGCGACCGCTTGAAGGTAAACCTCGGTTTTGCCGCTGCCAGTGGCCCCATGGAGCAGAAAGGGTCCAGGGGCCTCAGCCATTTGCGACAACACCTCGGCTTGTTGTTCTGACAAGGGCCAAGGTGATTGCAGCGCTGCGGCCAAAGTCTCGGCCGTTGAGACCTGTTTTTTAAAACGCCTAGCGAGCTGCACAGGCGTGAGGTCTCGCAGTTGAGGTGGCAAGGCAGCCATCGCCACTTCACCCAAGCTGCGTTGGTAATACTGTGCCGTGAATTGAACCAGCTCGCGCCAATGCGCGCTCAAGGGTGCAACGCCCTCAAGGACCGCAAGCACTTGCCGCAAAGCATGGGTGCCCAAGTTTTCTGGCGCCGTGGCGTGAACACCCCACACGACGCCTAAGACTTCTCGATTGCCAAAAGGCACCCTGACCAATTGACCCACCGTCACCGGCAATTCGGTGACATAGGTGAGCAAACCGCCAACTTGGCTGTGTGCGGGGGCCGAAACGGCAACGTCAAGCCAGTTTTGCATTCAAAAACCTTGTGAGCCGCATCAACATGCAGGCGCCCTTGCATTCTGTGAATTCTTGCTCATAAATATTCTTGAAACAACGGGTAAGTTGTTGTTTTTCATGGTCTTTAGAAGCAGTCCCAATAAACTGTGGATAACTTTGTTGAAAACCCTGCGCGATGGCCCGCAAAGCCTTGAAAAATAAGGCTTTGATTGGATTGCTCGCGAACTGAGCAGTTTCGTAAATATGTTTAAAAACAACAACTTAGAATTTTAGAGTGAATGGCATGATGGGTGTAAACGGGATCTAAATATTTAATTCTCTAGACAGAACTATTGTGCATAAGTCAATAGAAAAAACCCAAAAATTTAAATATTTTTGGGTTTTTTGAGGGCTTGTTTGCAGTATGCGAAAGCTTTTTCTGGCTTCAGCGCCTGAGGGCTCTTGAATGCGTGTGAACCGCCTCGACCAAGGCCGAAACATGCTCAGGCGGCGTGAATTGGCTAATGCCGTGGCCTAAGTTGAAAATGTGGGTGGGCCCGGTGGTATTTTTGTCGGTATGAGGCTTGCCAAAACTGTCCAAGACCCGAATCACTTCCTTTTGAATGTTGGCGGGCGGCGCAAACAGCACATTGGGGTCAATGTTGCCTTGCAGCGCTTTGCCAGGACCGCCAAGCGCACCGCCCACCATTTGACGGGCGCGGCCCAAGTTCATGGTCCAGTCCAGGCCCAAGACCTCGCAATCCAATTGACCCATCTCCTCAAGCCACAAACCACCGCCTTTGGTGAACACCAAGCGCGGAATGGTGGCGCCGTTGTGGGTCTTCTTTAACAAAGCCAGTACTTTGGCCGTGTAAGCCAGGCTGAACTCTTGGAAGGCGGCATCGGCCAAGACGCCGCCCCAACTGTCAAAAATCATCACGGCTTGAGCGCCGGCTTCAATTTGGGTGTTCAGATAGCTGGCGACAGCTTGGGCGTTGACCTCCAAAATGCGGTGCATCAAATCGGGTCGACTGTAGAGCATGGACTTCACCAAGCGGTAATCGTCAGAGCCTTTGCCCTCGACCATGTAGCAGGCCAAGGTCCAGGGGCTGCCAGAAAAACCAATGAGGGGCACGCGGCCATTCAAGGCTTTGCGGATGGACGTCACGGCATCAAAGACATAACGCAACTTGGCCATGTCAGGCACTTGCAACTCAGCCACGGCGGCTTCGTCGCGCACCGACTTGGCAAAGCGCGGGCCTTCGCCCAGGGCAAAGCTCAAACCCAGGCCCATGGCGTCTGGCACGGTCAAGATGTCGCTGAACAAAATGGCCGCATCCAAAGGGTAGCGCTCAAGCGGCTGCAAGGTCACTTCCGTGGCGTAGTCAACATTGGTGGCCAAGCCCATGAAGCTGCCAGCCTTGGCGCGCGTGGCGCAGTACTCAGGCAAATAACGACCTGCTTGGCGCATCAGCCAGACGGGCGTGTGGTCGGTTGCTTGTCGCAAACAGGCACGCAAAAAAGTATCGTTGGACAGAGGAGCAAAACTGGCTGTAGTCATATGAATTCTGAAAATTTCTGTGCGTTTCAATCGAAAACCTGAGCATTCTCTCAGAATGGCTGAAGGTCAGTGTGCTTTAGATGCACAGCCCATCATTTTGGGGCTGCGGTCTTGAGTTGGCCTAGGACCTCTTGAATTTCATTCACAGTGGGCAATTCAGACAACAAACGCACAGATTGTCCAGGCACATACCATGCATAGACAGGCACACCGTTGCGGCCCAGCTCGTTCAGGGCCGCCGTGATTTGCGGGTCGTAGCGGGTCCAATCTGCGCGCAACAGCAGCACATTCCGGCTGGCAAAATCAGCCAACAAGCGGGTGTTGGAAAAAGTGACTTTCTTGTTGAATTGACATGACACACACCAAGCGGCTGTGAAGTCAACAAAAACAGGACGCCCCTCTTTAAGGGCTGTGTTGACTTTGTCAGTCGACCATGCGCCCCATTGGTCAGGCTTTGGGGCTTGATTGCTGGATGGGGAAAGCGTTGTCGCTTCGCTGCTTGCTTGGGCTTCAACTTGGGTCCACATGGGGCCCCAATGCCAAATCGACAGGGCCAAGACGAGCACAGCCAAGGCTGCCATCACGCGGCCCACTTGGCCTTTCAGTGTCAATGCCCAGATTAACCAAGCCAAGCTGAGCAAGCAGGCTAAAAATCCAGAGATGCCATCCAAGCCCACCTGCTGACCCAAGACCCAGACCAACCATATGACCGTGGCATACATGGGAAACGCCATGAACTGACGGAATGTTTGCATCCAAGCACCGGGTCGAGGCAAGTACTTCACCCAAGCCGTATTGAATGAAATGGCCACGAAAGGCAGCGCCATGCCGATGCCCATGGCCAGAAAAACGGGCAAGGCCTGCCAAGCGGGCAAACCAATGGCCAAGCCTAAGGAGGCCCCCATGAACGGCGCCGTACAGGGTGAGGCAATGACCACGGCAAACACACCCGACCAAAGCGAATTGGTGATGGGGTTGGCCCATTGAAAGCCAGCCACGGAACTGGGCACGAACGCGCCAAATTCAAACATGCCCGACAGGTTCAAACCAATGACGGCAAACAGCATGGCCAGCGCACCCACCACCCAAGGCGATTGCAACTGAAAGCCCCAGCCCATTTGCGATCCGGCGGCGCGCAATGCCAGCATCAATGCGCCTAAAACCAAGAAAGAAATCAAGACGCCTGCCGTGAAGGCCCAAGCCGAGAGCTTCATCTCTCGGGGTCGATCAACCAGTTGAGTGATGCTCAAGAGTTTGATGGCCAACACGGGAAAAACACAGGGCATCAAATTCAACAAGACGCCGCCCAACAAGGCACCTAACATGGCCAAGGCCCAAGTGGCCCAAGGCGCAGGGACCAAAATCGGTGCTGCCATGTTTGAAAGGGCGGGCTTCAAATTGGCGTCTTTTAGGGGAGGGTCGGCAAACACTTGCCATTGGCCTTGAACGGCTGTGTCTACGGTCCATTGTCGGCCTGTGGGTGCATCGGCCTTGCCTTGCACCAACAGCCATGTCATTTGTTGGGGGCTGTCCATGCGTTCGCTTGAAACTTGCAAGCGCACACTTGCGCCCGTGGCCATCTCACCAGAATTTGCGGCAGAACGACTGATTTGAACGACAGGTGCTGCACTGTTTTGAACCACATTGGCCGTTTGAGGAAACACCGTCCAGTCATTGTTTTGGAGCTCTGGCGGCAATTGCGCCAAGCTCACATCAAGCGTGCGACCGTCTTTGGAAATTTGGGCCAGGTGTTTGCCTTTCAAAGGCTGTGCTTGCAATTGCAAGGCCTTTTCAAATGCGCCTTGGGCCATCGAGGTGGCCCCTTGAATGGGCAGCTTTAAACTGAAATCGCCCTCCTGCGGAATGCACTCTTGTTTGCAAACCAGCCAATTGGCGTGCAAGTCAATTTGCACCGAAGTCTCGTTACCCTTGGGCTTGAAGGTCTTGCTGATTTGAATGGGCATCACCAACAACAGCGTGTCTTCATAACCAAAATTGGCCAGCGGGCCGATGGGAATTCTGCGCGGGACGGGCCAAATTAAATTGCCCGCCAGCATGCCCTCAGGCAATTTCCACTGCAGGTCTGTCGGTAGACCAGAGTCGCCAGGGTTGCGCCAGTAAGTGTGCCATTGGGGCTGGTGCACCAGTTCAAAGCCCAGCCAAAGTGTTTGGCCCGCTTCAATGCCCTTGGGTGCTTCGGCCAACAAGGTGGCTTTGACTTGGGGTGTCTGAACCATTTGACCCGCGGGACGGGGACTCAAAATCTGCGTTTGGGCTTGCCCGTTGGGCGTCAAAACCACAAGCAAAGCCATTCCCACCCAAGCAAAGCGAAGGTTGAAAAGCAGCTTGCGCAAGCGGTAGAAAAACAAGGTCAAGTACATAAACGCCCAAAGCCCAACTCTACACTGCAAAATCATGCCCTTAAATCCTGCGCCTCCATTAAACTGCGCAGATTGAAAACTCCTCAGACATGTCACATCACATTCACTTTTGGTCCGACCTGACCACCACCGACTTTGGCCGCCTTGATGCCGCGCGGGCCATTGCCGTGTTGCCCTTGGCGGCCACCGAGCAGCATGGACCGCATTTGCCTTTGTCCGTTGATGTAGACATTGTCAATGGCGTGGTTCATTCCGCCATGACCCGTTTGAATGCGGGGGCCTCATCAACTGCTGACAAGTTGAACCCCAAAGACTTGCCCATCTTGGTTCTGCCAACGCAAAGTGTGGGACTCAGCCCCGAGCATGCGGCTTTTGCCGGCACCCTCACCTTAAAAGCGGAAACACTGATCCGGCTTTGGACGGACATTGCAGAGTCCGTCAAAGCCGCAGGCATTCACAAACTGGTGCTGTTCAATGCACATGGCGGCCATGTAGGGGCCATGGATGTGGTGGCCCGCGATTTGCGTGCACGCTTAGGCATGCTGGTCTACAGCGTCAACTGGCACCAGTTGCCCTTGCTCGATGAAAAGGGCCAAGATGCCAACGCGCTTTTCACAGACCATGAGCATCGCTTTGGGGTGCATGCGGGGGACGTTGAAACCTCGGTCATGCTGGCGCTTAAACCGCATGCTGTGACCATGAGCGAAGCCCAAAATTTCCGTTCAAGTTCTGAAGACCGTGCGCGCTCGTTTCCCATACTGGGCAATGGCCGTAGCGCCAAGTTGGCTTGGCAAATACAAGACTACAACGCGGCTGGGGCGGCGGGCAATGCAGCCGCTGCCACCGCGCTCAAGGGTCAGATTTTGTTAGATGCGGCCGGCCGTGCCTTGGCCGATTTGCTTT
>CANFJC010000163.1 GCA_947447245.1 Comamonadaceae bacterium | reverse complement strand
CACCCTGGCGCCTGATGACATCCCCTTTGGTATGGTTCCACTCGATGGCGACTGACTTGAGCGGCTGCCCCGCAAAACGCGCCATGAAAAATGGCGTCCAACCCGAGCCATCCCTTGCGGCGACATGAAAACCGCAATTGGAGGGTCTCAGGGGGTTCACGGGCACACCCATTTGAGCCAACCAAGGTGCCCAAGCACCGTCAGAGCCCAGCCGAGCCCAACTTCCGCCGCCAAGTGCCAACACAACGGCTCGGGCCTTGACTTGGCGCATCTCAAGCTCAGGACCCGAGAGATGGCGAACTTCGAAACTGAGCTCAGTCCAATGGCCTTTGACTTGGTCTGCGGGCATTGCTTTCAAACCGGTCAATCGATGGCGCATGTGAAATTCAACGGGCGTGCCATTTTCAGGATGGCGCAATCGATGCAGCCACGCTCGCAGCAATGGGGCTGCTTTCATTTCTTTGGGGAAAACACGTCCTGAACTGCCAATGAACGTTTCAATTCCCAAATCCTGAGCCCAAGCCCTCAATTCATCAGAGCCCCAGTCACTCAGAAGGGGCTCCAACTGAAGGGCATGGGCGTCGTAGCGATTCACAAAATGATGGAAAGCCTCTGAGTGCGTCAGGTTCAGGCCACCACGCCCTGCCAACAAAAACTTTCGACCCACTGAAGGCATGGCATCAAAAAGATGCACAGAATGACCCGCATTCGACAAAACTTGAGCCGCCATCAGGCCTGCGGGACCGCCACCAATGACCGCCACGGACAGGTTCAAGGGCTTAGAAGCGTGAAATGAAGGGGCGTCCATGCTGTGAAAATGATGGGGATCAAGGGGTGAATGAGCAGCTTTGTGCGTTTCTGTCAAAATACAGGAAGTTTACAAACACGATTTAGCTGATATTTCAATTTCAACAAGGAACAGGCCATGGCCAGCGATTTGATCAAACACACAACCGACGCCACATTTGACACCGATGTGCTCAAAGCCGACAAGCCAGTCATCGTTGATTTTTGGGCTGAATGGTGCGGCCCTTGCAAGATGATTGCCCCCATTTTGGACGAAGTTGCGACAGGCTACGAAGGCAAACTGCAAATTACCAAAATGAATGTCGATGAAAACCGCGACATTCCCGCCAAATTTGGCATTCGGGGCATTCCGACCTTGATGGTTTTCAAAGATGGTCAATTGGCGGCCACCAAAGTGGGTGCCATGAGCAAATCTCAATTAACCGCTTTCATTGACCAACAATTGGCTTGAAGCCAAAGCGCCTCTCCATGGCGCTTTGCGGACCACCCCCCAATAAGAAGCCATTTTGGGGGTTGCCAAGCCCAGTTGCGACTCTTCAAAAAATCCTGTCATAATCCGCAACGTTGAGTCCCCAAAGGGATTCAGCACAGTTTCAAGATAGAAATTGACGAAAGCCCATAGCGTCTGCTTGCCCCCTTTGACGCATCTTCCAAGCTTTGGTTTCTAGACGTTTGAAATTTCGGTCTTTTTCCTCCCCCTGATTTTTTTGACATCAACCCACAAGGGTTGCTTTACGCAGGTAAATCCATGCACTTAAATGAACTCAAGGCACTGCATGTGTCTGAAGTCCTCAAGCAAGCCGACGAGCTTGAAATTGAAAACACAGGCCGCATGCGCAAACAAGAGTTGATGTTTGCCATCATTAAAAAACGTGCTCGCGCTGGCGAGCAAGTATTTGCAGACGGTGTGTTAGAAATCTTGCCAGATGGTTTCGGCTTCTTGCGCAGCCCCGACACCAGTTACACCGCCAGCACCGACGACATCTACATCAGCCCCAGCCAAGTGCGCAGATTCAATTTGCACACGGGCGACATGATTGAAGGCGAAGTTCGAATTCCCAAAGACGGCGAGCGCTACTTTGCCCTCACCAAGCTTGACAAGGTCAATGGCGACTTGCCAGAGAACAACAAGCACAAGGTCATGTTTGAGAACTTGACGCCTTTGTTCCCCAACATTCAGATGCGTTTAGAGCGAGACATCAAGGCCGACGAGAACATCACCAGCCGCGTGATCGACATCATTGCCCCGATTGGCAAAGGTCAGCGCGCCCTGATTGTGGCGCAGCCCAAGTCCGGCAAAACCGTCATGATGCAGCACATTGCACACGCCATCACAGCCAACAACCCCGACGTTCACCTCATGGTCTTGCTCGTTGATGAGCGCCCTGAAGAGGTGACAGAAATGCAGCGCACGGTGCGCGGCGAAGTGATTGCATCCACCTTTGACGAACCTGCTGCACGTCATGTGCACGTGGCCGAAATGGTCATTGAGCGCGCCAAACGTTTGGTTGAATTGAAAAAAGATGTGGTCATCTTGCTCGACTCTATTACCCGCTTGGCCCGTGCCTACAACAACGTGGTCCCTAGCTCAGGCAAAGTGTTGACCGGTGGTGTAGATGCCAATGCATTGCAACGCCCCAAGCGTTTCTTTGGTGCAGCTCGCAATGTTGAAGAAGGCGGCAGCCTGACCATCATTGCCACAGCGCTGGTAGATACCGGTAGCCGCATGGACGAGGTGATCTTTGAAGAATTCAAAGGCACTGGCAATTGCGAAATTCATTTGGAACGCCGTTTGTACGAAAAGCGTGTGTTCCCTGCCATCAACTTGAACCGCAGCGGAACACGCCGCGAAGAGTTGTTGCTCCAGCCTGAAGTGCTGCAAAAAACCCGCATCTTGCGCCAGTTCATGTACAACATGGACGAAATTGAGGCCATGGAAATGGTTCTCAAGAGCATGAAAGCCACGAAGAGCAATGTCGAATTCTTCGACATGATGCGTCGCGGCGGCTAAAAAGTCGCTTTTTCAGCCCCAATTTGGCATGCAAGTCATTGATTTCATGCCATAATCTCGTGTTTCGCGAAAAGTACCCCGGATGGTCCGAGGGCGGCTGTCGCATCTGAACCCAAGGAATAGATCATGAAAGAAGGCATTCACCCCAACTACCGAGAAGTTTGCTTCTTGGACTTGTCAAACGGCTTCAAGTTCGTCACACGTTCTTGCGTCAATGCCAAAGAGATGGTGAAAATGGACGACGGCCGCGAGCTGCCTTTGTTCAAACTCGACACATCCAGCGAATCACACCCCTTCTACACCGGTACCCAAAAATCTGTGGACAACATGGGTGGTCGCGTTGAGAGATTCCGCAACCGTTTTGGCAAAACTTCCATCACCAAGTAATCTTCACTTCGTGAACATCGCAGGGCAGTCCGGGCAACCGGCCTGCCCTTGTTTTTTGGCCTTGCGCCCCCTTGTGACTTTGATCTTGACTCTGCTATTGTCTGAATTGTGAATTCCTACCCATCAGATACCTCTGCCAACCCGGCCATCGTTGCGCAAAGTGCCGTGAGGCGTTTGCCGCGCTGGATTTTGTGGACGCTTTGCTTGGCCTATGTGTTACCTGGCTTTATGGGCCGTACACCTTGGAAAGCCGATGACATGGAAGCCTTTGGCTTCATGCTCAACTTGGCGCAATCTTGGGGCTCAGATTCTGCGGCATGGTTAAAGCCAACGCTACTTGGGCAAACAGACAACGCTGCGGCGCTGTTGCCTTATTGGCTAGGGGCATGGGCCATTCAAATGGTGCCCCAAGGCATGCCCATGGACACCGCCGCGCATCTGCCCTTTATTGCCTTATTGGGCCTCACACTGGCAGCCACTTGGTACGCGGTCTACGCACTCGCGAGAACCCCGGCGGCTCAACCCGTGACCTTTGCCTTTGGCGGCGAAGCCAAACCTGCAGACTATGCGCGGGCCATTGCAGATGGCGGTTTGCTCGCATTGCTAGCTTGCTTAGGCCTGGCCAGGTTGTCACACGAAGCCACCCCTGCACTTGCGCAACTTTCTTTTTCTGCGCTGCTGTTTTTTGCGCTGGCCAGCTTGGCACGCAAAAGAATGGCGGCGCTGTTGTGCGCAGCCGTCGCCATCTTTGGCTTGGCACTTTCTGGCGCACCCGCACTGGCCATGATTTTGGGGGCGGGCGGCGCCATCGTCATGGCCTTGGATACGGGCCAGCCGCAATCACTGCGTGTGCGAAAAGTCGATGTTGCCTGGGTCTTGATCATCTGCCTTGCCACCGCCGCCATCACCAGCGCTTTAGGCTTGTGGCGATGGCGAATCGCCTCGTCTCATTTGTTTGAAATCAAGGCCATGACCCGTTTGCTTTTGTGGTTCACTTGGCCCGCTTGGCCCTTGGCGCTTTGGACGCTTTGGCGCTGGCGCTATCAACTCAAAAGTGTTTCAGCCAATCCCCATTTGTCACTGCCGCTTTGGTTCTTGAGTGTGGCCATTGCCACCACCTGGGTGTCCGGCTTAAGTGATCGTGCGCTGCTGATCAGTTTGCCCGCATTGGCCACACTGGCCGCCTTTGCATTGCCCACTTTGAAACGCAGCGTCAGTGCATTCATTGATTGGTTTACCTTGCTCTTTTTCAGCGTGGGTGCGCTGATCATCTGGACGGTTTGGCTGTCCATGCAAACAGGCTTTCCTGCTCAACCTGCCATCAATGTGGCCCGACTTGCGCCAGGTTTTGTGCTTGAGTTCTCCATGACAGCGTTCATCATTGCCAGCTTGGCCACACTGGCTTGGGCAAGCCTTGTGAAATGGCGTGCCGGTCGACATCGTTCAGCACTTTGGAAAAGCATGGTGCTGCCTGCCAGTGGTGCCATTTTGTGCTGGCTTTTGGTCATGACACTGTGGTTGCCTTTGTTAGATTTCGGCCGAAGCTATGCGCCCCTTGTCAACAAAGTTCGCAGCATGATGGGGGCCACAGATTGTGTTCATTACTTTGGTTTGACCAAGGCGCAAGGTGCGGCTTTTCAATTTCATGGCCAACTTAAACTGATCCCCATTGCAACGCGTGCTGACAAAGCCAGCACAGATGCAAGTCACTGTGCTTGGCTCGTTGTCGACACTCAAGCCCTTGCGTTGTTTCACAAAGAAGTGGATGCCAGCGCATGGACGCAACACGCCACTGTGCGCCGCCCCTCGGACAACAACGAAGACATCGTCCTGTTCAGAGCCTTCTCGACCCCTGTGACTGCCAAACCCTGAGCACGAATTGCGGCATGTTTGAAGCGCGCACCATCCTTCGCCACGCCGGTACGGTTTTAGTGGGGCAACTGGCCGTCATGGCTTTTGGTGTTGCAGACACCCTCATTGCAGGGCGCTATGACGCTTCTGCACTTGCTGCTTTGTCGGTGGGTTCGTCCATCTACATCAGCATTTATGTGGCATTGAATGGCCTGATCACCGCCTTGCTACCGGTCTGGGCAGAACTTCGCGGTGCTGGAAAGCATGAGGCGCTGGGTCAATCGGTGCGGCAGGCCTTCTACTTGTGCCTTGTTGTCATCTTCTTGGGCACTTTGGCCCTGCTTTTTCCTGACCCTTGGCTGAATGTCACTGGCGTGCCTGAAATTTTGCAAAATGATGTTCGAGATTACCTGCGGGTTCTGGCCATTGCGCTAGGGCCCTCCCTGTTGTTTCGCATGTATTCAACCCTCAACCAAAGCTTGGGCATGCCGTTTTGGGTCACGGCACTTCAAATTGCTTCTCTGGGCATCAAAATCCCTCTTTCCATCTGGTTCACTTTGGGGGGTTGGGGCATGGAAGCGCACGGCCTTGTGGGCTGCGCCTGGGCGACCTTGGTGGTGAACACATGGCTCATGCTCATGGGCATTTATTTTTTGCGCCATCAAAAGGTTTACCAAGCATTCAACATATGGAAAGCCTTGGAAGCGCCCCACTGGAAAACCATCCAAGGATTTTTGCGTTTGGGCATTCCCGCTGCATTGTCATTGATGGTGGAGGTCACAGCCTTCACCATGATGGCGCTGTTCATTTCTAGACAAGGTGTGGTGGCCGCGGCGAGCCACCAAATTGCATCCAGCATTGCCACTCTGCTTTACATGGTGCCATTGGCCCTTGGCATTGCATGCAGTGCTCGCGTTGGCTTTTGGATCGGGGCCAACGAACTGGGCCATGCCGAAAAAGCAGCGCATACGGGACTGAAGTTAACTTTGTTGCTGGCCTTGGTTCTCAGTTGCGCTTTGGCTTTTGGCAAAGGCAGCTTGGCAAGCTTATTCTCCACCAATGTTGCGGTCACAATGGCTGCGGCTTCTGTGCTGGGATGGGTTGCTTTTTACCATCTCGTCGATGCGCTTCAAGCCGTTTGCGCTTTCATACTGAGGTGTTACAAAATCACACTTCTACCCTTGATCATTTACAGCATCATGTTGTGGGGCGTTGGACTTTGGGGTGCTTATGTTTGGGCGTATCATGGTTTGAGCCCTTTGAACAGCCGACCTGAGGTCAGTACTTTTTGGGCCACCAGCAGTTTTGCCTTGATCATTGTGAGCTTTGCTTTTGTGGCACTTGTGTTGTGGGTTGCCAAACAGCGCAGAACATGATTTCAATCTTTTATTTTCAAAAATAGGACCCCCCATGATTCTTGAATTAGCAGACATTCGCATCAAGCCCGGTCAGCAAGCAGCCTTTGAAGAGGCCAT
>CANFJC010000162.1 GCA_947447245.1 Comamonadaceae bacterium | reverse complement strand
TAAAAAAGTGGCGGTGTGCGAAGTGCCTGCACCCACTTCCATGTCATAGGGTTGCAACAGCGCGCAGCCTTGAGCGTCCCAATAGGACTGCAGTTTCAAAATGATTTGTTGGAAGGTCAACATGGGCTAAAAATGAGAAGGCCCCCGAACAGCGGCGGCAACCCTTGATTTTAAAGCGCGCGAGGGGCAGCGCGCCAAGAAACCGCACCGAAAATCAGAACAATTGCGATGCAAAGCCACCAAAGTGGCGCCAAGCCCCATTGGGATGTCCAATGCGCGTAAGGCGTGAGGCCTGAACGCCCTTCAAACTCAAGCACCAAAGCACCGCGTGTGAAACTGGGCAAGGCCGCCGCCACATCGCCTTTGGCATCCACCAAACCTGTTAAACCTGTGTTGGTCGCGCGGATGACGGGCCGCTGAAACTCGATGGCACGCATGCGCGAAATGGCAACATGCTGGGGGATGGCGGTGGTGTCGCCAAACCACGCCAAATTGCTCATGTTGACGAAGACTGTCGGTGCCATGTCGGGCTTGGCAAAGTAACGCGCCATTTCTTCACCAAACAGATCTTCGTAACAAATTTGAGGCAACAAACGCTGGCCTTGCCATTGCAACACGCCAGAAGGTGGACGGTCTTGCGCAAAGTCGCCCAGCGGCATGTTCATCATGCGCACAAACCATTGAAACAAGGGCGGTACATATTCGCCAAAGGGCACCAAGTGCAACTTGTCATAACGGTAGGCCACTTCTTCAGGGCCTAAGGCCAATGCAGAATTGCTGTAGCCCAAGCCCGCTGCGCCCATGGGCAAACCGATCAAGGCTGTTTGAGGGTTGACGGGCGATAGATTGGGCAACTGATCGGCCTTGAGTTCGGTCTTGAGATCAGGCAATGGGTTCTGGGCCAGAGGCGGCGCATATTTGTTTTGAAGGGCTTGCCAATAAGGCGGCGAGAGTTGTTGCGGCAAGACAGGAATGGCCGTTTCAGGCGTGACCACCAAGGGTTCGGTATTGGCCAGCAATTGTTCACCATACCAATTCAAAGCCAGTTGCACACCTTGGCCAGGGATGAACTTTTCGTCTTGCGGAATGTTGCCTTGAAGCAGTCGCACTTTCAGTTTGCCTGCGGCTTGGGTGAATTCAGCGCCTGCGTTTTGCAGGCCCATGGGAATGACCACCGACACCATGAGCAAGATCAGACCCAGCGCAAGCCAGGCTTTGGTTCTTCCGGCCATGAGCACTGAAACAAGCACTGGCACGCCCATGGCCACCCATGCGGCAATCGCCCCCATGCCATAGACACCGAGCCAAGGCGCATAGCCTGCCAAAGCGCTTTGAAGGTGCGCGTAGCCGCCGGCACCCCAAGGAAAACCCGTTAAAAGTTGGCCGCGACACAACTCTGCCAAAGTCCATAAAGCAGCAAACAACACAATGCCGATCAAGCCTTGCTTGAACTCCGCCAGGGTCATGCCTTGCGTCTGTGTGGCATACCGCCCCTCTGTCATGCGGGCCGACAAAATAGCCCGGCGAAACAAGGCCACCCAAACCCCACCTGCTGCCGCAAAATAAAGCGACAAGCCCGCAGCAAGCAAGAGCACAGCCAAGGCCGCCAGCCAAGATGGCAAGCCGCCATATGTGTGCATGGACACGTACAGCCAGCCCCAAGTGGCGGCCATGGCACTGGTCGCAAACACGGCGCTCATCAGCGCGCCTTGTCGCCATACCGATTGAGCTTGGCGCTTGTTTTTAGATTGCGCTTGATTGGATAAGTTGTATTGCGTTGGCTGCGCATCTTGCGACGCCACTTGCAACAAAAGCGCCGCCAAAATACCCAGACTGAAACACTGCAAGAAGCCTGAAGACTGGCCAGTGATACCCAGCACATCGCCCAACGCAAAGGCGGGCCATGCCATTGAAAATCCATGTGCCACACCGGCTACGACTGACAAGGCCAGGCGCCACATGCTCATTATTTTTTCAGGGTGGGAGTCGGTGAGACTTTGAACCATCGCACGGCGCCACCGCGTGTGTGCAGCACCACAAAATCCAAGCCCGACAAGCTGAATTTTTCGCCGCGTTTGGGCACATGACCCATCTCGTGCGCAATGAGTCCGCCAATGGTGTCGAAGTGGTGTGTGTCTTCATCCTGCACATCGGGATTGAGTTTGACGTCAAAGGCTTCTGAGACGCGCTCGAGCGATGTGTCGCCGCTCACACGGTAAGTTTGATCGGCCAAACCAAAGATGTCACCGGCCTCTTCTTCAATGTCAAATTCGTCTTCAATTTCGCCCACAATTTCTTCAAGCACATCTTCAATGGTGATGAGGCCGGCCGTGCGGCCAAACTCATCGATGACGATGGCCAAGTGCTGGCGGTTGTCTCGAAACTGCCTGAGTAAATCGTTCAGGCCTTTGCTCTCGGGCACAAACAAGGCGGGCCTGAGCAAGGCGCGAATATTGAGCTCGGGCGCACGCTGCAGCTTGAGCAAATCTTTGGCCATCAAGATGCCAATGATGTTTTCACGGTCGTCTTCGTAAACTGGAAAGCGCGAGTGCGCTGTGTCGATCACTTGATGCAGCAACTCGTCAAAGGGCGCATCAATGGACAACAAATCCATGCGCGGTGCAGCCACCATGGCATCGCCTGCTGTCATGTCTGCCATGCGAATCACGCCTTCCAGCATGAAGCGGCTTTGGGCATTGATGATCTCGTTGTCTTCGGCTTCGGCCAGCGTTTCAATGAGCTCGTCTTTTGAGTCTGGGCCAGGGTGAATGAACTCTGCCAGTTTTTGCAGGAATGAGCGTTTGTCTTCACGCCGCTCTTCGCGCCTGTCTTCTCTTTTGACTTCGCGTTTGTCGTCTCGTTCGTTCAAACGCGCGGGGTGGGGGTCGGACACAGTTGGATTGGCAATTTGCCGTTGTTGCAGAACCTCTAGGATAGCGGATTAAATGCCCGATTGGTGACGCGATTCGCGTACACCCTTTCTGACTTCTTGCAGGGTGCGGAGCACTTGCAAAAACTGTTTGGCCCGCAGCTTGATTTGAAAATCGACATCGGCCATGCCTTCTTCAATGAATTCATTCACTTGACTGTCCATGTCGGCCGCCGGCAAGCTTAAGTAAGCGTCACTTTCGCTGCCATCTCGCACCACCCTGGCGCCAGATTTTCGGGCAATTTTGAGCATGGCGGTGTTTTCGCTCAAGGCATGAATGAACAAAAGCCCAACACCCTGATTTCGCGCATGCACCACTGCGCGGTCAAACAATCGAGCTCCAAGCCCTTTGCCGCGCATTTGCAAGTTCACTGAAACACCAAATTCAGCGCATGAGGCCCATTCAGGATCGACCGAGAAAGCCAAATGGGCCATGGCCACGATGTCCAAGCGCCGATTGAAAACGCCATAAACGTCATCTCGCCCAAAATTCAGTTTGTTGACGTAGTTCTCAATCTGCTCGTCGGTGGCGGTGTAGCCAAAGCGCAAATAGCGGTCTTGGGGGCCCAAACTTTTCAGGTGCGCACTGATTCGAGGTCGGTGCTTGACGCTCAAAATGCGAACAGGGACCCACTTCATCCAGCGGCGCCAGAGTGATTGTGTGAAGGCAGAAATTTGCGTCATAGGGTTTTCCCTTATTCTGACACAGCTTCCCTGATTCGCCCTTGTTTTGGCGCAATTGCGGCCCTTTTTCTGTTTGTCGCTTCGGGGACGAAAAATAGGCTTTTTAAATTCGTGTCAGGGGTAATGCCCCATGACAACGCCTCTTCAAATTGACGACAATGTTGCCATTCCTAGGAGCAGTACATGGACAAGATTTGGCTGAAGAGTTACCCCGCCAATGTGAAGCACGAAATTGACCCCAACGAATACAGTTCGTTGTCCGATTTACTCAACCAAGCCTTTCAAAAGCATGGCGATACGCCTTTTGCAGTTTGCATGGAAACTTGGATGAGCTACCGAGAGCTGGACCAGTTGTCTCAAGCTTTAGGTGCCTGGTTTCAAGCGCAAGGCTTGGCCCCAGGCAGCCGCATTGCCTTGATGATGCCCAACGTGCCGCAATTTGCGGTCACCATGTCGGCCATTTTGCGGGCGGGTTATACCTGTGTGAATGTGAACCCCTTGTACACGGCGCGCGAGTTGGAGCACCAACTGAAAGACTCAGGCGCCACAGCCATAGTCATTCTGGAAAACTTCGCAGCCACGCTGAGCGAGGTGATTGATCGCACACAAATTCAGCACACCGTGTTGGCTTCGATGGGCGATTTGTTGGGTCCTTTTTACGGCCGTTGGATCACCTTTGCGGTTCGCCATTTGGCCAAAATGGTGCCTGAGTTTGAACTGCCCTTGAGCGACAAACACCAAGTCACCTCGTTCAAGCAGGCCGTTGCCGAGGGGCGTCAATTGACTTTCAAGTCAGTTCCGCAATCGCTCGATGACATTGCTTTTTTACAATACACCGGCGGCACCACAGGCTTGTCCAAGGGCGCCGTGCTCACCCACCGCAACATTGTGGCGGCCATTTTGCAAGCAGAAACATGGTTTGCACCGGCCCTCGCGCGCTTGCCAGATTTGCGCAAAGTCAACAGCATTGCGGCATTGCCGCTGTATCACATCTTCGCGTTGACACTTTGCTTCTTGGCCATTCGCCAAGGCTCGCACCTGACCTTGGTGCCCAACCCGCGTGACTTTGGCAAGTTCATTGAAACCCTCAAAACACGCCCCTTCCATTTGCTGCCCGGCGTTAACACTTTGTTCAACGCTTTGCTGCAGCACCCCCTCTTCAAAACGATTGATTTCTCCAACCTGTGCCTCACACAAGCGGGGGGCATGGCAGCGTCTGAAGGCACAGCGCGCGCTTGGCAAGCTGCCACCGGCAGCGCCATGATTGAGGGCTGGGGCATGAGTGAAACCTGTGCCATTGGCACCAACAATCCGGTCACTCAAACTTCCTTCAGCGGCAGCATTGGTTTGCCACTGCCCAGCATCGACATGGCCATCAAGGACGAACAGGGCAAGAGCTTGGCGCAAGGCGAGTCTGGCGAAATTTGCATTCGCGGCCCCAACGTCATGGTGGGCTATTACAAACAAGAAGAAGAAACGCGCAAAGCCTTCACGCCAGATGGTTTCATGCGCACCGGTGACGTGGGCATCATGGACGAGCACGGTTATTTCCGAATTGTCGACCGCATCAAAGACATGATCATTGTGAGTGGTTTCAATGTGTTTCCCTCAGAACTTGAGAATGTCATTTCATTGTGCCCGGGCGTTGTTGAGTGCGCCGCCATTGGCATACCAGACGCCATGCAAGGCGAGACCATCAAAGTGTTTGTGGTTCGCAATGACAGCATGCTGACCGAAGATGCCGTGGCCAAATACTGCCATGACAATCTCACGGGTTATAAGCGACCCAAGTACATTGAATTCCGCGATGAGTTGCCCAAATCCAATGTTGGCAAAATTTTGCGGCGTGAGCTGAGAACCACTGCGCATTGAGCGCATTGGTTTTTTAGATTCGCTTAAGGCGATTGATTGTCAATGACACAGCGGCTGCAGATTCCAGGACTTCAAGTTTTTGAAAGAGGCTGGCTGTCGGCCAACAACATTCTGTTCACAGACTCTGAGTCAGCCACATTGATCGACAGTGGTTATGTGACTCACCAAGCACAGACTTTGGCGCTCGTTCAAAATGCTTTGAATGGCAGAACATTAGACCGGTTGGTTAACACCCACTTACACAGCGATCATTGTGGTGGCAACCATCTGCTGCAAACGCATTACACCCAACTTGAAACGCTGATTCCACCTGGTGAAGCCAAGGCCGTGTCTATTTGGGATGTTGAGGCTTTGAGTTATGAAGCCACGGGGCAATTGTGTCCGCGATTTAAGTTTGAGGGTCTGTTAAAAGCCGGGCAAATTTTGCGCATGGCATCTTTAAATTGGGACGTGCATGCGGCCCCTGGCCATGATCCGCATTCTGTGATTTTGTTTGAACCCACCCACCAAATATTGATCTCGGCCGATGCCTTGTGGGCCAATGGATTTGGCGTCGTGTTTCCAGAGTTGGAAGGTGTGGACGCCTTTCACGAAGTGGCTCAGACTTTGGATTTGATTGAATCACTCAAACCCAGATGGGTCATACCTGGTCATGGTGCTGTTTTTGACAATGTCGATGCAGCCCTGGAAATTGCGCGCAAGAAATTAGATGGCTTTGTTCAGAGCCCTTTAAAGCATGGTCGCTATGGCGCTAAAGTGCTTTTGAAATACAAACTGTTGGAGTTGACGCAAGTTCAAAAGACTGACTTCGTGGCTTGGGCCAGCGGGGTGCCTTATTTGAAACAGTTGCACCAGACGTACGGCGAACATCAGCCCTTGCAAGAATGGCTTCAAGACATGTTGCTGGATCTTGAAAGAAGCAAAGCACTGGCTTTTCAAGACGACATGATTGTGAATTTGTAATCGAGCTGCAAATTTGACTTTGTAGTCGAATGCCATATTCGACAGACGAAAAAAAACGCCCCATATTTCTATGGGGCGTTTCTCGCTATAAGAGCCTGACAATGTCCTACTTTCACACGGGAACCCGCACTATCATCGGCGCTAAGTCGTTTCACT
>CANFJC010000161.1 GCA_947447245.1 Comamonadaceae bacterium | reverse complement strand
CGAACAGTCCGGCGGGTTTAAGCAAGAGAACAATGGTCATGATCACAAAGATGACGGTATTGGAGGCCTCTGGATAAAAAACCTTGGTCAGACCTTCAACCAGGCCCAAGCCAAATCCGGTCAGGATGGCGCCCAAGATGGAGCCCATGCCACCCACCACCACCACAGCAAACACCACAATGATGATGTCAGCGCCCATCATGGGACTGACTTGGTAAATGGGGGCAGCCATGACGCCTGCCAATGCAGCAAGGGCCACGCCAAAACCGTAGGTCAGTGTGACCATGCGGGGCACATTGATGCCAAATGCTTGAACCAAACTGGGGTTCTCTGTGGCTGCGCGTAAATAAGCGCCCAGCTTGGTGCGCTCTATGACAAACCATGTACTGAGGCAAACGACCAGAGAAACCACAATCACCCAAGCGCGGTACTTGGGCAAGAACATGAAACCTAAATTGAAAACACCTTGAAACACTTCAGGAGAGGGGTATGGCATGCCCGAAGAACCAAATTCATTTCGGAAAACGCCTTGGATGACCAAGGCCAGACCAAAGGTCAGAAGCAATCCATACAAATGGTCAAGCTTGTACAAACGCTTGAGCATGGTCTTTTCAATGAGGACGCCCGTAGCGCCCACCACCAAAGGGGTTATAAAAAGAGAGAGCCAGTAATTGATTCCGAGTTTATTCAGAGACAAATAGGCCACAAACGCGCCCAGCATGTACTGGGCACCATGACTGAAGTTAATGATGTTCAGCAAGCCAAAAATCACTGCCAAACCCAAGGACAGCAACGCATAAAAAGAGCCATTGATGAGCCCAATTAGCAGTTGCCCAAAAAGGGCTTGCGAGGGAATACCGAATATTTCCATAGTGATACTTCAGCTTGCTAAACGATTGGTTTACTTCTTGGCGACCAAGGGGCAATCGCTCTCAGACAATGGGCGGAATGCTTCATTGGCTGGAATGGTGGACACCAATTTGTAATAGTCATAGGGGCCTTTGGATTCCGAAGGCTTCTTCACTTGGAACAAATAGGCGGGGTGTGTTTTACGGCCATCTGCACGAACCACGCCCTTGCCAAACAAGATGTCATCGGTAGGCAGCTCCTTCATTTTTGCGGCCACCTTGGTGCCATCGTCAGTTTTTGCAGCGTCCACTGCCTTCAAGTAGTGAATGACACTGGAGTAAACACCCGCTTGAACCATGGAGGGGTATTTGCCGCCATTGGCTGCTGCAAATTTCTTAGCCCAAGCGCGAGTTTGATCGTTCAGATCCCAGTAGAAAGTTTCGGTCAACATCAAACCTTGGGCTTTTTCCAAACTCAGGGAATGGACATCTGGCAAGAAGACCAACAAACCCGCCAAATTCTGACCACCTTTTGTGATGCCAAACTCAAAAGCTTGTTTGATGGAGTTGGTGGTGTCGCCACCGGCATTGGCCAATCCAATGATTTTTGCTTTGGAAGCCTGCGCTTGCAACAGGAATGAAGAGAAGTCTTGTGTTGGGAATGGGGTGCGAACTTTACCAAGCACTTTACCGCCGTTCTTCACAACCACCTCTTCAGTGTCACGCTCCAAGGCATGACCGAAAGCGTAATCTGCCGTTAAGAAGAACCAAGTGTCGCCGCCACTTTTCACAATGGCCTTGCCTGTGCCGTTGGCCAACATCCAAGTGTCATAAACCCAGTGAATGGTATTGGCATTACAGGCTTTGCCTGTCAGGTCAGCTGTGGCCGAGCCCGAATTGACATGCAATTTGCCTTTGTCAGCTGAAATTTTGGCAATGGCCAAGCCCACAGATGAAGTGGGCACGTCGGCAATCATGTCGACTTTTTCTGTGTCGTACCACTGGCGAGCCACGTTGGAGCCCACATCCGGTTTGTTTTGGTGATCCGCGCCCACCACTTCCACTTTTAATTTACTTTTGGAGGCTTTGATGTAGTCCTCCACAGCCATTTTTGCAGCCGTCACCGAGCCTTGGCCTGTGATGTCTGAATACAAACCGGACATGTCATTGAGCACGCCAATTTTGACAATACCATCGGAAATTTGCGCTTGAGCCGATCCGGCAAAAGCACATGTGGCTGCAACAGCCAAGGAAAGAAGATTGCGTTTCATCGTGATCACTCCAGTTAAATAAAGATTAGTCAGACACCCAAATACTCATGCAACATGCTCATCTTGCTAGAGAGTTCTTGCGAAGAGAACCCTTCCACAATTTGCCCATGTTCCATGACATAAAACCGATCTGCCAAGGGCGCAGCAAATCGAAAGTTTTGTTCCACCATGATGATGGTGAAGCCTTTGGCTTTTAAAGCCGTGATCATTTTGGCCAGAGCTTGCACAATGACAGGTGCAAGGCCTTCAGAAATTTCGTCTAGGAGCAGGCATTTGGCACCTGTGCGCAAAATGCGGCCGACCGCCAGCATTTGTTGCTCGCCGCCCGAGAGCCTCGTACCAGGGCTGCTGCGCCTCTCGTACAGGTTGGGGAACATTTCATAAATTTCATCCACTGTCATGCCACCGGGGGCAATGACGGGAGGCAGCATGAGGTTTTCTTCGCAGGTGAGTGCCGAAAATATGCCGCGCTCTTCAGGACAGTAACCCAAACCCAACTTGGCAATTTCGTGCGTGGGCCAATGGATTGTTTCTTGCTTGTCAATCATGACCGAGCCGGTTCTGCGGCCCACCAAGCCCAAAATGGATTTCACAGTGGTGGTGCGTCCGGCGCCATTGCGGCCTAGCAGCGTGACAACCTCACCATGATTCACAGTCAGATCAACACCATGCAAGATATGCGACTCACCATAGTAAGCGTGCAGTTGGCTGATGCGCAAGAACTCCGTGGAATTAGCCATGGGCACCTTCCAACTCGTTGTCTGCTGTGCCCATGTAGGCTTCCAAAACTTGTGGATTTTTGGATACTGTGGCGTAAGGACCTTCCGCAATGATTTGACCACGTTGCAACACGCTGATGGTGTCGGCAATGCTGGCCACCACATTCATGTTGTGCTCCACCATCAAAATGGTGCGATTGGCACCTACTTTTTTAATCAACTGCGTGACACGGTCTACGTCTTCATGGCCCATGCCTTGTGTGGGCTCGTCCAACAACATGAGTTCGGGGTTCATGGCCAAGGTGGTTGCAATTTCCAAGGCACGCTTTCTGCCATAAGGCAATTCGACAGCGGTCAAGTTGGCCATGCTGGCAAGGTCTACCTCTTCTAACAAACTCATGGCTCGGTCGTTTAACTGATTCAAAATGCGCTCGGAGCGCCAAAAGTGCATGGATGTGCCAGTGGCACGCTGCAATGCGATGCGAACGTTTTCCATCACCGTGAGATTGGGAAACGTGGCAGAAATTTGGAAAGACCGAACAATGCCTTCACGCGCAATTTGCGCTGGCTTGGTTTGGGTAATGTCCTTGCCATTGAACAAAATTTGACCGCTGGTGGGAATTAAAAATTTGGTCAATAAATTGAAAACAGTGGTTTTGCCAGCACCGTTGGGGCCAATCAGGGCGTGAATCTGGCCCCGCTGCACACTTAAATTGACGCCATTGACGGCAACAAAGCCCTTGAACTCTTTCACAAGTTCATGGGTTTTCAAAATGAAATCATCAGACATGTCGCTTGGCACCGAATTCTAAAAACACACACAGCAAGATGGCTGTGGCTTCAACGACGCCCATTGTGCGTTATGGGGCGCTGAACCAAGGCTATGGTTATCCCGAATTCCCCCACCTCAAAATGTCAAGAGATGGGCTTTTAACTTAAAACCATGCCGCCATCGACGTGAATTGACTGACCCGTCATTCCGCTTGACTCTGCAGAACCCAAATAAACGGCCAATCCCGCAATTTCTGAAGGGTTTAGAACACGGCCCAATGGCACTCGCGTTAAGGCCGCTTTCACCATGTCCTCCGGACTCACGCCCGTCGTTTGCGAGACTTGCGCCTTTAGCTCTTCAACCATGTCCGTCTGAATAAAGCCTGGACAAATGGCATTGACCGTGACGGCAAAGGGACTGGCCTCTAGGGCAACGCAGCGGGTGATGCCCACGACAGCATGTTTGCTGACGTTGTAAGCGCTTTGATTTCTGGAGCCCCACTTACCAGCCGTGGAAGCCATGTTGATGATTCGCCCGTGTCGTCTGTCTTGCATGCCTGGCAAGCAAGCTTGCATGAAATGGAGAACGCCAAACAAATTCACATCCAACATGTCTTGGAAATCTTGGGGAACGTAGTCTAAAAAGCTTTTAGATCGATAGACGCCCGCGTTATTGACCAACACATCAACATGACCAAAATGTTGCGTCACTTTGGCTACGGCATCAAAACATGCTTGTCGATTTGTCACATTGACCGCGAGGGTCATGATTCGATCTTCAGCCAAACCCAGACTTTGTTTGACTTCTGTCAAACGCTGCTGGTCGGTTGCAATCAAACACAATTTGGCGCCTTCTGCCGCATAAGCTTGCGCAATGGCAAGGCCGATGCCCCGACTTGCCCCTGTGATGATGGCAACTTGATTTTCTAAGCGATGCGCCATGGTGGCTCCTTGTTGATGCTGACTAAAACCCGCAGAGTTTTGCAACAATGTGTTTTGCATTTTCTGCAGTCACTTGATCACCTCGCCATACCGTGTGTGCATCGGCTCTGACGATTGCGAAATGATGGCGGTATTCAAGGGGTAACTCTTGATGGCCACTGACATCCAATATTTTGAGAGGCATGTTGGCTTTGGCTGCAGCGACTTCAAAAGCTTTGGGCCCTGCACTCAATTCAGGCTTGAAACAAAGCAATGTGTAAGCAGGGCCTAGGGCATCGTACAAAGAATGACCCTCTTCAAGCCAAAAGTGTGGCGCCCTGCAACCTGGCACCGTAGAAGCCGTGAAACTGCCCATGCTGTAGTCAGGGGCCGACTCGTCGTCATAGACCATGACGGGCGATTGATCGTAAAAATAACCAAAGTTCAAACCTGCACAGCAATACTGCTGCACATTCAAATCATAAAGATCTTGGCCAAAAGTCACTCGCGCCTGCGCACCCAAAGGCGAATCTTCTTCCAAACGATCGGGAATCTCTCGCCTGCGTTTGCTCATGGCATGGGCATGGTCCATGGCAAACCTAGACACTTGCTCGGTGATGGGATGCCTTTCTTTTTCGTAGGCACTCAATGCAGTGGGTGAAGCCCAAGACTCCAGTTGTGCCGCCAGATGCCAAGCCAAATTCGAGGCATCTGCTAAGCCAGCATTCATGCCGTAGCCGGCATAAGGCACCCACAAATGAGCCGCATCACCCGCCACAAAAACTCGACCTTGCTGCAACTTGTCGCTGACCAGTCGTCGGCCAAACCAATCTTCTTTGCTCATCACTTCGTACTCGAAGTCATCCCCGACGCCTAGGATGGTTCTGATGGCCCAATCGCGATCGACAGATTCAAAGTCTGCTTCATGATCGCGAAGGTAGTTGTGAATCAGCCAAACTTCTTTGCCATCGATGGCGTAAATATTTCCGCTTCTTTTTGGATTGACGGTGAACATGGCCCATGCGGGAGGCGCCTTCATGAGGGCCTTTAAATGCGGTGCACGAATGCAAGTGCTTTGAACCCGCTGCACCACCTCATCGCCCACCAACTTGGCGCCGATGCCCTTTCGCACCATCGAACGACCGCCATCGCATCCCACCATGTAAGCAACATTCAAAGTCAATGCGGGCGTATCTGGCAATTCGAGATTTTGAATTTGCGCTGTCACCCCAAATTCATCTTGCGAAAACGCCATCACTTGGTGTCTGTGCAAACAGGTAATCAGGGCTTGCTTTTGAACATGCCGCCTTAAGATGGGTTCAATGTACCTTTGGTTGAGCCGATGCGGTGGCTCCGGCGTTGGCCAGTTGCCGTCGGGTCCTGAATGATCCGTCAGCCTTGTGGTTCTTCCTGGAATATGAATTCTTGCAATTTCTTCACCCAAGGTGCTGGTGCGATAAGACACATCGTGTGGATAGTCATCGGGCAATCCTGCTGCGCGCAAGTCTTGAGAAATTCCCAAAGATCTGAAAAGCTCCATGCTGCGAGAGGCAATGTGATTGCACTTCACATCTGGCAGGGCATCTGCAGTCCTTAGCTCCACCAAGTAGCTGGCAATGCCCCTCTTGGCCAAGCAAAGGGCCATGGTCATGCCAACTGGGCCACCACCCACAATCAGGACTGGGGCGTCTTTCTGAAGTTTTGAACTCATAGGGCCAACTTCAAGGCATCGTACTCAAACAACCAGTCGTAGCGTCTGCGAACTTTCTCGGGCTCCCATTCAGAACTCACGTAGTCCACCGCCTTGGTGGGGTCAGACAGTTGCGGGTTGTGAAAGCGTTTGGCATTGTCGCTAGAGCGGTTCACGATGTCGGCCGTGCGCTGCCAACGCAAACTTTCGAAATGGGTAAAAGCTTCTGCAGCGGTGTGATGCACAGCCAAGCAGCGCGCCATGACTGCGGCATCTTCAATGGCCATGTTGGCGCCTTGCGCTAAAAAAGGCAAAGTAGGGTGCGCAGAATCACCCACCAAACAAATCGAGCCTTGCGCCCAGCCTGTTTGCGGCGAGCGGCCT
>CANFJC010000160.1 GCA_947447245.1 Comamonadaceae bacterium | reverse complement strand
TACGAAGAAGCAGCGCAAATCAAGCCGCAACAATTTTTAGGCAGCACCTTGGCCAATGTGTTGCTGCGCTGCCGCTATGGCAGGCGCCATGAAGTCATTCAAGGCTTTCTCATGTTTTTGGGTTTATTTGCCCTCAGGCCCTTGTTTCCAGGCATGCGCCGCAAACTGCTGGCGCAAACCTGGAAGCTCATGAAGCTGGCGCCACAATTTTTAAACACACGTCGCAAAAGCCAAGAGAAATTTCCATTTCGCATGTGGGATTATGAAATTGCGCGCGAAGGCGCGTTTTACGAATATCCCGAGCCGGCGCAATCCAGCATCACGCTGGCCAAAACCTCGTCTCAAGGCGCGCCCATGGTCAGTGTGCTCATGCGCACCATGCCAGGCCGTGCAGGCAAGTTAAAAGAAGCCATGGCCAGTGTGGCGCAGCAAACCTATGCACACATGGGTGGCCCAATCGAGTTGGTGGTGGTGGAAGATGGTGGCCTAGGTGTTGAAAGTGCCAAAGCAGCGTTGGACGACCTGCGCAGCAGTGGCGTGTTGGCCAAAGTGGTTTATGTGCCGCTGCCCAAATCGGGTCGCTGCGTGGCGGGCAACAAAGCGCTAGAAGCCGCCACCGGCAAGCTTTGCTGCTTCTTGGACGACGATGATTTGTTTTACGCAGACCACTTAGAAGTCTTGGTGGAAGAATGGCTAAAGCAGCCTCAATTGGGTGCGGTTTATGCCCTGGGTTATGAAGTGCGAACGCACGTGCTGAGTGAAGAGCCATGGGTCTATGAAAACGTCATGCACAGTCTCATACACCGCCAAGCCTTTAGTCGACCCACGCTGTGGCATCACAATTATTTTCCCATCCAAACGGTGTTGTTTCAACGCAGTTTGTTTGAAACCTATGGCGGCTTCGATTTGGATTTGGAAAACCTAGAAGACTGGAATTTGTGGGTGCGTTATTCGTTGAAAAATGATTTCAAACTCATTCCCAAAGTCACATCTATTTACCGGGTGCCAGATCAGCTGGATAAAGCCATTCAGCGACAATCTGTGCTGGACGATTACTACGCCAAAGCCAAGGCCAAACACGATTTATTGAAGGTGGAGTTAACGCTGCCAGAGATTCAAAAAATCGTGGAAGAAGTAACGCGCCAAAGCCAAGTTGCAGGCGTACCTACATCTTTGCTCAAACAAATTTTGATGCATACACCCGTACTTAGAAACTTGTATCACCCGCTGAAAAAATGGGCTTCTATCTGGCGAAGAATCAGGCGCTAACTAACCTGAAATTTTGCGCAACAAAGCGCGCAATGGTTCTGTCAGGCGCCAAGATGTTGAGGTTTTGAGAGACTGAATTTCTGCACGCAACTCATCTACCGATTGTTTGTGGTTGTTCAACTGGTCTGCCGTCCAGTCTAATGTCTTGTGTGTATTTTTCTCAATTTCAACCGATGCATTGAGTTGAGCAGTAAATTCAATTTCTCTTTGATGAGCTTCAAATTTAAAGTGCTCTGTAAGCTTTGTTTGCTCATTTTTTTGAGCCAGAGTTAGCGCAGCCAGCTCTGCTATCAAAGCCTGTTTCTCTGTTTCGAATTTCTCATTCATGCGTGAAACTTCGGCACGATGAGATTGCTCTAATTCCATCAAGTCCTTTTGTAATTTATTCAAGTGCCCATTAGGGCTGGTAGGAAAAGCCTTGACCACGTGCTGGTAAACCATGCCGTCGGCACAGCGAGCTTTTAAAAACTCTCGGTCAGAGTCTTCTAAGTCGTTCCAGTATTGCTTCAGTTCAGCTTGAGCGGGGTCAACTTGCACCGTGTGCCAGCGTTGCCACAAAAAACCGCACTCGCGCAACAAAGCGTCTAGATCTTCGCGACCATAGAACTTAAGGTGCGTGTTGTCTAGCAACCCTTTTTGTTGGTAAGGAAAACGCCCGCCCAACAAGCTGGCCACAATGGTGAGGTGAGAGGCGTTAGGCAGCGACATGAGAACACTGCCGCCTTCGGCTAAAAAAGCAGGTAACTGTCCCAGCAAAGGTCTGGGGTCTCTAAGATGCTCCAAAACGTCGGCGCAAATGATGGCGTCAAACTTTTCGCCTGCTAAGGCGGTGGCCCACTCGGGGTCTTCTAAATTGGCTTGCAGTGTGCGCTCGCAAAAGGGCGCGCAAGTGGCCAAAGTCTCGGGGTCCATTTCTACGCCAGTGACCTTGCAGCCTTTGCTGTGCAAGATGCGCGTGACAGTGCCAGGGCCAGTGCCTAGCTCAAGCACGCGTTGGCCTGGCTCAACCATGCGCGCCAACACCGCGGCGGCACTGCCACCGTTGGGGTCAATTTCGTGGGCGTAGCGATGTTTTATCATTGCATCAACATTATCACGGTATTCAAAATTACAACATGTGGCGAAGGCTAGTTTCTTGGTTCCAACCGTCAAAGGCTGCAGAAGCTGCTGAAAAAGCAATTGTGCAGGCCGATGTCGATCGACCACCGCCCCTGGCCATGCCCTTTGATTTGGCGGCTTACCGCCAATTCATGTGCGCCGAAACCTTCTTGTACCGGGCCTCGTACATTCAAAAACGCGTTGACATTGAAGGGGCGGCGCACTACGCACAAGCCTTGTCTAAGGGCTCGGTCATTGTAGTCTTTGTGCATCACGGCAGTTGGTTGCTCATGAATGGCGCTTTGCACCATTTGTGCGGCGGAGCGCCCATCACGTCCATTGCCTCGCGCCGCAATTTGGAGTTTTGCACCCCCGAAGAAAAAGACTTTTGGTTGGGGGTGCACAAACGTTCAGCCGAAAGTTGCAACGCGCCCGTTATTTTTTACACCGACCAAAGCCCCATTGGTCCAGTGCGTTGGTTAAAGCAAGCAAACCATGTGCTCACGGTGGCCCTAGATGTGCGAGAGCCCGCAGCCGATAAACCCGAGCAGTCGTTTCAGTTCATGGGCCAGACCATTTATTTGCAAACCGGCCCGGCCAAATTGGCGCAACTCACAGGTGCGCAAGTGGTGCCCGCCGCCATTGAATACAACGGCCAAACGCAGCGTCATTTGCTCACCTTGTATTCGGCCATTGATCCGGCCACATGCACGCCCGAAACCCTCACGCAATCTGCTTTGGATTGCATTGGCCCCCATGTGACGCGCGCACCAGAGCAGCAGTTTTACGATTTGTTGGGGGCCTTGCAAACGCCACAGAAGCTCGCTTGAAAATTATTGCCAGCGGTGCGGCAATTGCACAAAGCCTTGGTGCACACCAGGCTGCGTCACCACCACGGTAGCCGCTTGCAGCACCACGTCGTACACATGCAGTGCACGCTCATCAAACAAATAAGCACCCACTGAAAATCGCCCCTTCATCAGCGGTAATTTCTCAAACACCACGGTGGCTTGCCCGCGGCCTTGGGCATCGCGCTCAATTGGCACGCCGTCAAACAAGGTGTAGGCACTGGTAAAAATTTGACCATCGGGCAAAGCAAAGCCAGTGGCAAACGTAGGGCAGGGCTGCGCAGGGTCTGATTCAAACTTCACAATAATGTGCACATCGCTTTGCAAACTGACCGCTTGCAACTCACGGCCCGATACGCCGTCCACAGCCACTTCAATACCTGTAATGCGCGTCAGTCCAGAAACCGCGGGCGCCGGGTCAACTGCTTCAGTATTCAAAGCAGAACCAAGAGCGTCAACCTCACCTTCAGCTGGCGCAATTTCTAAACCAGCAGCCACAAAGGTTGCATTCTTCAGCGCACCATCGCCACCCTCCGCACGCAAGCTGTCGGTGTAAGCAGCCACCACCTCAGAGGCTGGCCCCTCCATTTGCACCTGCCCATGATCGAGCCACACCGCACGGTCGCAAAACGATTCCACTTGGTACATCGAGTGCGAGCAAAACAACACTGTGGTGCCTTGCGCTTTGAGTTGCATGATGCGCTCAAACGACTTCTTGGCAAAGGCGCCATCGCCCACACTCAGGGCTTCGTCAATCACCAAAATGTCGGGGTTGGCGCTGGTGGCAATGGAAAAAGCCAAGCGCACATACATGCCACTTGAATAAGTTTTAACAGGCTGGTCAATGAACTCGCGAATGCCAGAAAATTCCACAATGCTTTCGTACAAGGCATCAGTTTCTGCGCCCGAAAACCCCATGACTGCAGCTGCCAAATAAACATTTTCGCGCCCTGTAAACTCAGGGTTGAATCCTGCGCCCAATTCAAGCAAGGCGCCAATTTTGCCGTTCACCACCGCAGTGCCGCTGCTAGGGTTCAAGGTGCCGCACACCATCTGAAGCAGCGTCGATTTGCCTGCACCGTTGCGGCCAATCAAGCCCAAGGCTTCGCCGCGTTGAACTTTCAAATTGAGCGGCGCCAAGGCCACAAATTCATTCGCTTTCGCATCACCACCGCGAAGTGCGCTTGGCCATACAGCTTGCCAAAAACGATCTGAAGGTTTGGCAAAACGTTTGTAGGTTTTGCCAACGCCCTCTAGCGCAATCACGGGTGCTTCAGAGGACATCTGCAAACCCCTTGCGTGATTTTTCAAACAGGCCAGCACCGCCAAGTGCCACCAAGCAGCCTACTGCAAACAATTCCAACAGCGGCACAAAATCTGGCCAAACGCCCATCAAGCCAATGCTGCGCAAAGCTTCAATGGGTATGGCCAATGGATTGAAGCGCACCCACACCTGCAAAAAGTCAGGCAACACACTGAGCGGAAAAAACACCGGTGTTAAAAAAAGCAGCATGCCCATGAAGAGGCCCACAATTTCACCCAAGTCGCGAAAGTAAACACCCAGCGCCGACAGTGCCCAGCCCAAGCCCAACAAAGTGGGCACCAATGCCAAGAAAACCAAAGGCAAAGCCAACCACGATGCATGAATGCCTTGCCCAAAAAGCAAGCAACCAGCCAGCCACACAAAGCAAGATACCAACACATGGAAAAAACTGGACATCAGGGCAGACCACGGCAGCACTTGCAAAGGAAACACCACCTTGGTGACCAAGTTGGGCTGATCGGTCATGAGCCTAGGCGCGCGGCTTAAAAATTCTGCCGCCCAGTTAAACACCAACAAGCCTGCAAACAAATTGAGAGCAAAGCTCAAGTTGCCATCGTCCACGCCTGGCCACTTGGCTTTGAAAATGTGCCTGAACACAAGCGTGTACACCACCAACATGGCCATGGGCGTAAGCACAGACCAGCCCACACCCAAGACCGAGCCGCGATAACGGCCCAACACCTCGCGCCGCGCAAACTGCCAAATCAAATTGCGATGACCCCAAGGCCAAGCAAAGTGATTCAAAAAAGTAGAAGCAAAACCAGACATGCTCAATCTGCCGACTTTTCTGCCAGCTGCTTGAGCTTGCCGGTGTTCACCTTCAAATCATCGCCATCGCGCGCCAATGCGCCTTGCGACTGCAAGACCTGAAACGCCCGGGTCACGGTCTCGCGTGTCAGGTTCACCATGATGGCAATTTCTTGGTGTGTAGGGGCGTTGGCTATGACTTCTGGGTTTTTGCCGCCTTTGGACAAATTTTGCAGCAAAGCACAAATTCGCTGAAGTGGGCTGATGATGCCCAAGATCTGGCGCTGATGCGCTTGGGCCCGAATGCGCTCTGCCAAGCCTTGGGTCATGGCCTCAATGGCAGGCGGCGTTGTAAAGATGAGCCCTCGAACTTCCTTGGCCGGCACCATCACCACCTGCGACTTTTTGTTGGCGATCACCACCTCGGGCGAGGGCAGGCCGTCGAGCACGGAAATCTCGCCAAAGTAATGACCTTCTTCAATAAAGTGAAGGCCTACTTCTCTGCCGTCTAGCGTAAAGTCAATGGCCTGAAGCCTTCCTTCCAAGAGAAACATCAGACTGGGAGCAGGGTTTTCTTTGGACAGCACCACCTCACGCTTGGCATAAGCGTGAACGCTGGAGTGTGCGGCAAGGCTGGCCAAGGCGTCTGTCGTGAACAGGCGCATCAGGGCAAACTGCTGCAAAAGCGAGGGGTGAACGGCCATAATGAAGACCCGTATCTTAGGGCGTTTATGCCATTATTTGGAGCTTCTTGTTTTGCCTGCCGTGTGATTGCACGCACATGCAGCTTGGCCCATGCTTTTTATACTAGGCAGTCAATTTAAGTAAAACCCATGCAACAGCAAGACCTCATGCACCCAGCAACTTTGGCAGCCAAACTGCTAAAGCCCTTTGCTGTGGGCCTTGCTTTGGGTTTTTTGGCCTTGCAAGCAATGGCCAGTCAAGTGGTGGGTGAAGTCACCCTCACCATTGGCAAGTCCAAAATTGAGCGCAGCGCCGGCGAGTCAGAGCCTCAAAAGGGCGGCTCGGTGCAAGAGGGCGATGTCATTCGCACCACCGACAACGGCCATGTGCACATCCGATTCATTGACGGGGCCAGGGTCAGTGTTCGTCCCAACTCTGTCTTTCGCATTCACGAATTCAAATACAGCCCTTCAGACCCCGCTGCTTCAGTGGTTCGCCTCAGCCTTGACTCTGGCGAGGCGCGCTCTATCTCTGGTGCAGCTGCGCAGGCTGCCAAAGAGCGTTTTCGTTTAAACACACCTCTGGTTGCCATTGGCGTGAAGGGCACTGACTTTGTCACGCAAGTCTCCAAAGATGTCACGCGCGTCACGGTTAACCAAGGGGCCAT
>CANFJC010000159.1 GCA_947447245.1 Comamonadaceae bacterium | reverse complement strand
GGAAGGAACAGCCTTTAACAGTTGAAGCACATTCGTTGCACCTGACTGCTGAATTTCTTGGGCTGTGATGGTCTGAATGGGGGAAGTGCCTTCCTTGTCTGCTCTCTTCAAATTGGAACCAGTAATTGTGACTTCTGCCAATCCTGATGATTGGGCTAAAGACAATTGGCTAAAACCTGCGGTCATGAGAACCATGACTGCCAGGCTGATCTTGGATGGCTTGAACATCTTGAGAACCTTCGTTACTTTGTAGATTTATAGAATTTGTCAGTTTAATGAAACGTCTCTTTTCAGTTAACAGAAGTTTCCCTTTGTTGCACAAAACCAACAATGTTAATTGGGATATCAAAAACTGAGCATGTCAAAATAAGACTTTGATCAAAGAGAACAAAGACATGAGCTTTTTAAAGGGTAAGAAAATTCTCATCACGGGAGTTTTATCCAACAGATCGATTGCCTATGGCATTGCCAAAGCTTGTCATTCACAGGGCGCAGAGTTAGCTTTCAGCTATGTTGGTGAACGTTTTAAAGACAGGATTACGGAGTTCGCTGCGGACTTTGATTCCAAACTGATTTTTGACTGTGACGTGGGAGATGACGCCCAGATCGAAAAATTGTTCAAGGATTTGTCGCTTCATTGGCCTCAGTTTGATGGTTTTGTGCACAGCATTGGCTACGCACCTCGAGAAGCCATTGCGGGTGATTTCATGGAAGGCTTAAGCCGTGAAGGCTTCAAAATTGCTCTTGACATCAGTGCCTATTCTTTTCCCGCCATGGCCAAGGCTGCGTTGCCTTACTTAAATGAAGACTCAGCCTTGCTCACCCTGACCTACCTAGGCGCAGTCAAAGTGGTGCCCAACTACAACACCATGGGCTTGGCCAAGGCTTCACTTGAGGCATCGGTTCGCTATTTGGCCGATTCGCTGGGTCCTAAAAAGATTCGCGTGAATGGCATCAGTGCCGGCCCGATCAAAACTCTTGCAGCCAGCGGCATCAAAGACTTTGGCAAGATTTTGAGTGCGGTGGCCGCCACGTCTCCCATTCGGCGCAATGTCACGATTGAGGATGTGGGCAACACTGCTGCTTTCTTAATGAGTTCCTTGTCAGCCGGCATTTCCGCTGAAATTGTGTATGTCGATGGCGGATTTAGCCATGTCGTGGGCGGCATTGGCGACGTGTAAAACGGCTCATTGCTCCAAAAAACAAAGCAACGCCTTAGGGCGTTGTTTTTTTTCAACAATTACGAAAGTCAGAATAGTAATTTTCTCGGTTTTGTCACATATTTACGGCATGAGTCATGAAATCTAACTTTTGGTCTTTTTTGGCCCGAACACTCCTGTTTGGACGCTTTTAAAGACCATTTTTATTTTCAAACTCATATTCATTTGTTACAAAAGGATTAAAAAATGCCTAGATTCAAAATCAGTACACTGAATCGCCAACTTTGGTTGGCATTCGGCGGCACTGCTTTGGCCATAGCGAGCATGCAAGTTGCACAAGCTCAACAGGTTGAAACAGTGACCATCACAGGTTCTTCCATCAAACGTTCGATTGAAAACCAAAGCGCTTTGCCCGTTTCTATCTACTCAGCAGATGAGTTGAGATCTGTAGGCGTCACATCCACAGAAGAAATTGTGCAACGTATCACTGCCAGCCAATCTAGCACGGGTGGTAGCCAAAGCATTGGCTCTGGCACTGGTGGTGGTTCTTACGCCAGCTTGCGTGGTTTAGGTTCCAACAAAACGCTGATTCTGTTAAACGGCCGTCGTTTGGCCTTCTTTGGAATTGGCGCTAGCGCAGTTGACTTGAACGCCATTCCTTTTGCCGCCCTCGACCGCATTGAAGTCTTGCGTGATGGCGCTTCTGCCATTTATGGTACCGACGCCGTCGGCGGTGTGATCAACTTCATTACCAAGCGTGATTACCAAGGTGTTGACATTGCGGTAGAGAACACCATGCCCTCTGCATCAGCTGGGCAAATCAAGCGCTTCACCTTCTCGGGTGGCCAAGGCTCATTGGAAAAAGACGGCTACAACTTGTGGTTCTCTTTAGACAACAAGACCCAATCTTCAGTGAAAGCCACAGAACGTGCTTTTGGTGCAACAGGTGTTATTCCTGCCTCAGGTTTGAACAAAACTTCAGGCACCAGCTTTCCTGCCAACTTCAACTATTACGACAAGTCAGGCGCTATCAAGTCTGGCAACATCACAGCGCCAACTTGCGCGCCTCCAGGTTCAATATTCCAAGGCGGCGTCACTTGCCGTTATGACTACACCTCAGCGATTGACATCATCCCTCAAACAGAAAACTTGAACTTCAATGCCAAGGGTACTTTCCGTTTGAGCGACAGTCGTTTGCTGACACTGGAAGCCGTTCACTCAGAGAACAGCAACGTGGCGCGCGTAGCACCTGATCCGGTCACAGGCATGACCATGCCCATCACCAGCCCGTTTTATCCAAAAACTTTTGCAGGTTTGGATACAACAAAAGGCTTGATCGGTATTGGCTGGCGCATGGTTCCCGCAGGTCGTCGTGAGAACACTTCCAACTCAACAGCCAACCGCGTTGTCGCCGATTTGTCCGGTGTTGAAGGCGCATGGGAATACAAAACAGGTTTCTATTCTGCTTCTAGCACCGTATCCGATGGCCCTACCGACGGTTATGTCAGCAAATCTAAGATCCAGGCTGGCGTGACAAGTGGCTTGTTGAATCCTTTTGGTGCTAACTCACAAGCTGGCTTGGACTACATTGAAGCAGCCAAAGCACGTGGCACGTTCTCTACAGGCCGTGGTACAGCCACTGGCGTAGATGCTCGTTTCAACCGCGACTGGTTCAAGATGGACGGCGGTAATGCGGCTATTTCATTGGGCGCAGAAGCTCGCCGTGAAGGCTACTCCACCAACACCGACGATGACTTGGTGAACAACGTGCCATCTGCTGGTCGCAGCCCTTACCACGTCAGCGATGCTTCACGAACTGTGACGGCTGTGGTTGCTGAAGCTTTGTTCCCTGTGTCCAAGCAGTTGGAATTGCAAGCCGCTTTGCGCGCTGACAATTACAGCGACTTTGGCAGCAGTGTGAACCCCAAAGTGGGCTTCCGTTACACATTGTCACCAACCGCTGTGCTGCGTGGTTCTGCCAATACTGGCTTCCGTGCACCGTCATTGGATGACGTGTTCGGTCCTCAGTCACGCACCTTCTCTAGCAATGCATACGATGACCCCATCTTGTGCCCTAAAGGCAAGGTCACTGCAGCAGGCATCACATCACGTGATTGCGGCCAACAGACTCAAGCTCTGAACGGCGGCAACCCTGATGTACAACCGGAAAAATCAAAAGCGATTAGCTTTGGTACTGCATTCCAGCCAGCCAAAAACTTGCTCATGACGGTTGACTATTGGAACGTTCAAGTGAAGAGCCAGATTGGCTCCTTCCCAGAACAGACCATTTTTGACGATCCCATCAAGTACGCCAGCAAGATCATTCGTTGCAACACTTTAAGTGCTGCAGAGGCAAACAACTGGGAACGTTGCCAAGTGGTTGGTGGCTCTAACGCCATTGCCTACATCAAAACTTTGACCGATAACTTGGGCAATGTGAAGACGAATGGCTTGGACTTTAGTGCAGCTTACTCAACCACCATCGCTGGCTTGAAGACCAACTTCACCTACGACGGTACGTATGTCAACAGCTACAAATACCAGCGCGAAATCAATGGTGAGTACGTTGAAAACGCAGGCAAGTACAAAGACTCAAGCCCTATCTTCCGTTGGAAGCATAACTTGACAAGCACCATGGCACAAGGCGACTACCGTTACAGCGCTGGTGTTCGTTACATGTCTGGTTACACCGATGAAAATGCAGACCCTTCCTACATCAATGAAGTGAAGTCTTACACATTGGTTGACTTTGGCGTCAGCTACAAGGGCATTAAGAACCTGACATTGGGCGCTGTGTTGCGCAACGTGTTTGACGTGAAGCCACCTTTCTCCAACCAAGGTGCTACTTTCCAACAAGGTTACGACCCACGCTACACAGACCCACTGGGTCGTGCAATGGTTTTGAAAGCGAACTACAAGTTCTAAGCAATACCAACTTGGCGCTCAGCCAGGTTCAACAAAAAACCGCTCTTCGGAGCGGTTTTTTTATGTCTCCGAATCTTTCACAAGATAAGAATAAATCACAGGCACCACCACCAGGGTTAAAAAGGTAGAGGTTAAGACGCCACCAATGATGGCACGCCCCATGCCTGCTTGAAGTTCACCACCTTCATTCATGGCCAAGGCCAGTGGCAACATGCCAAAAATCATGGCACTGGTGGTCATCATGATGGGACGCATCCGAACTTGGCCCGCTTCGAGCAGCGCATCTTTGACAGTTGCACCCCGTTTGCGAGCCTCATTGGCAAAATCAAGCAACAAAATAGCGTTTTTGGTGACCAAGCCCATGAGCATGACCATGCCAATCATTGAAAACAAATTGAGGGTGGTTTGAGTCACCCACAAGGCCAACATGACGCCTATCAAGGCAAGCGGCAGCGAGGCCATGATGGCAATGGGTTGTTTGAAACTGTTGAATTGGCTGGCCAGCACAATGTAGATGAACAGGATCGCCATCAGCATGGCGCTCAGAATGGCTGAAAAGGCATCTTGCTGATCTTTGGTAGAGCCCTGAAGGTCAAAATAGATGCCTTCAGGAGGCAATGTGTTCTTCATCATGGTTTGGACATCTTCACCCACGTCGCCAGCAGGGCGGCCTTGAACACTGGCAAATATAGCCTCACGTCGCATCAAGTTTTGACGTCGAATCACCTCTGGATTTTGAGTCGGCTCAATTTTGGCAACGCGGGCCAGTTCAATGGCTTGCCCGTCCTTGGTGTACGCAACTGGTAATTTGTTCATCTGAACCAGATGCTGTCTGTCAATTTCAGGCAAACGCAAAACAACTTGAACTTGCTCGCCGTCGCCAGCCAACCATGTAGTGGCCACTTCACCATTGACATAAGCCCTTAAGCTTTGCGCAACTTGTCCTGCATTCAGACCGAGTTCACGCATGGCCAGATCATCTAATTTAACGCGGTAGGCGGTCAATCCTGGTTTGACAGAAATATCGACATCCACGATGCCGGGAATTGATTTGATCTTGTCTGAAAATTCCTTTGTGAATTGAGACAAGCTTGCAGAATCATTGCCTAGAACTGCAATGTATATAGGACGATCTAGCCCAATGGCAACTTCAATGCCAGAAACAGGTTGTGTGATTTTTCGCAATTCCTCTTCGATTTGCTTTTGAGTTCTCTGACGTTCTGTTTTAGGCTTCAAGACAATGTTGATCGCCGCTTGATTGCGGCCTACCAAAAATCCAGCGTCGCTGCCACCAATGACTGTCACAACGGTACTGACCTCAGGCACTGCACGAATGAGGGCTTCCACCTGAGACAACTTTTCGCTGCTTCTTTGCAAGCTGGAACCTACTGGCAAGCGCATGGTGATTTGAATCAAGCCTCGATCAGTTTGGGGAATGAATTCCGTACCTACCAACTTGCTCAGCCAAACTGCTGCCAACAAACTCAGCACACCGATCAGCAAGATGAACAATCGATGGGATATCTGCATTTTGGAACCAATGCGCCAACCAGCATCATCAAATATCCAATGAATCAAAGACTCGTAAGCACCATGACAAGCCGCCATGAAGCGGTCAACTTGCTGAATTAGAAATCCTAAAACAGGCAGGTGCGTGAGTTTGGCATTGGGTGGTTCTGCCCAAACACTCGACAGCATAGGGTCCAGCGTGAAACTGACCAGCAAAGAAATGATCACCGCAACAACCACCGTGATACCAAATGGGAAAAACAATCTGCCCGTGATTCCGTCCATGAAAGCCATGGGCACAAACACGGCGCAGATGGCAAAGGTCGTGGCTAAAACAGCCAGACCAATTTCTTCAGTGCCTTCGAGTGCAGCTTGCATGTGCGATTTGCCCATCGCCAAATGACGAACAATGTTTTCTCGAACCACAATGGCATCGTCAACCAACAAACCAATGCACAGTGACAGTGCCATCATCGTCATGAAGTTCAGGGTAAAGCCAAAAGCCTGAACTGCAATGAAACTGGAAATGACAGAAATGGGCAAAGTCAAACCTGTAATCACGGTGCTCCGCCAAGACTTTAAAAACAACAACACAATGGCAACCGTGAGCAATGCACCTTCTAGCAAGGTCTTTTGCACACCCTTCAGAGAAGCTTTCACCCAATCACTGTTCAAGCTGATGGTGCGCACATCCACATCGGGTGGAATCTGTTTTTGCAGTTCGAGCAACGCCTCCTTGATGCCCTCACCCGTGGTCACAATGTTGGCGTCTTGTTGCTTGAAGACTTCGATCGTGACAGCCCGTTTCTCATTGATGCGAGCCATGGAGTCCAATTCACGTTCCCGCAAATACAAATGACCAAGGTCGGCGACCGTGATGGGCAGCGACTGTCGCTGCATCACCACCACAGAATTCAAGTCAAGAAAGTTTTTAGCGCGACCTTCCATGCGAAGAATACCGTCTTGGATCGCGTTGGAAATCAGGCCAATTGGCGCATCTTGATTTTGTGACTTCAGCGCATTGCTTAAATCTGCTGGCAGCAATGCATTGGCTCTTAACTTTTGCTGATCCAAGTCAATTC
>CANFJC010000158.1 GCA_947447245.1 Comamonadaceae bacterium | reverse complement strand
TGTGGATGCATTGGTGAAAGCAGGCGTTCAAGGTTTGGTGATAGCTGGAACCGGCAACGGCTCGGTCAGTTCTAAAGTGAAGGAAAGTTTACTCAAAGCCCAAATGGCACAGATTCAAATTCGATTGAGCAGTCGCTGCAATCAGGGTGCTGTGATTCCTACCGGCAACCATGCGTTTGATGCATCGGGTGCTTTAAGCCCTGTTAAAACCAGAGTGGCCTTGCTGCTGGACATCATGTCCGAGCGGCAAAGCCACTGAATCAGTTAAAGCGCAGCGTTCTTTACTTCGTTGAGCCGAATGCTAGCAGCGCGCGCTGCGTAATTTCTTCGACAGAGCCCATGCCGCTGATGGCACGGTACTGGGGGGCAGCTTGTGGTTCACGTTGCGCCCACTCAGAGTAGTAGGCAACAAGCGGACGTGTTTGTTGGCTGTAAACATCCAAACGCTTTTTCACGGTTTCTTCTTTGTCGTCTTCACGTTGAACCAATGGCTCACCGGTGAGGTCGTCTTTGCCTTCGGCTTTTGGCGGGTTGAAAGTGACATGGTAAATGCGGCCCGATGCAGGATGTGAACGGCGGCCACTCATGCGCTCAATGATGGCCTCGAAAGGCACATCAATTTCAAGCACATAGTCCAACTTGACCCCAGCGGCCTTCATGGCATCGGCTTGGGGAAGGGTGCGTGGGAAGCCATCAAACAGAAAACCATTGGCGCAATCGGCTTGGGCAATGCGCTCTTTCACGAGATTAATGATGAGGTCATCGCTGACCAAACCACCTGATTCCATGACGGCCTTGGCTTGCAAACCAAGAGGGGTACCGGCTTTCACTGCAGCGCGCAACATATCGCCAGTGGAGATTTGAGGAATGGCGTATTTTTCGCAAATGAATGCGGCCTGCGTTCCCTTACCAGCACCTGGTGCACCTAAAAGAATAAGTCTCATGAAAGTCCCGAATAGTTATTGAATCTTTCGCCATGGCGTGGATGGCTCTCACTGGAGAATATCACGGGAAGCCTCTGTTTACCTGACGACGCCTAGGCGCAAATGTCAGGGTTTGTACAGTGCCCTGACTCTTTCCAAATCTTCTGGCGTATCAACACCCGGCCCTGGTGCCTCATGGGTGATGTGAACTGCGATTTTGTGGCCATGCCACAGGGCTCGTAATTGCTCCAAGGCTTCACCAGTTTCAATGGGCGCAGGCGGCAAATTTGGAAAGCTTTGCAAAAACCCTACGCGGTACGCGTAAATGCCAATGTGCCGAAGGGGCGCGGGTTGCGGCAGTGTTTGGATGCCTTTTGCAAAACCATCTCGCCACCAAGGGATGGGTGCGCGGCTGAAATAAAGCGCCAATTGCGCTTGGTCAATGACCACTTTGACCACATTGGGATTGGTGAACTCGGCAAGCTCGTTAATTTCGTGGGCTGCCGTGCTCATGCTCGCGGTGGGGCGCTGAACGAGTAATTCAGCCACCTGATTGATGAGTTCTGGATTGATGAGCGGCTCATCGCCTTGCACATTGACCACCACATCAGTGGGTTCCAATCCCAACAGTGCGCTGGCTTCTGCAAGCCGATCACTGCCGCTTGGGTGATCCATTTGGGTGAGCATGGCGCGCACCCCATGGGCTTGGCAGGCTTGGACGATTTCAAGGCTGTCAGCGGCCACCACCACCTGCGAAGCATGGGACAGTGCTGCCCTCTGGGCAACTCGCACCACCATGGGCAAGCCATGGATGTCTGCCAAGGGTTTATGGGGAAGTCGCGTGGATGCCAAGCGAGCAGGAACAATGACTGTGAAGGCTTGCGACATGGGCCACTTCAAGAAAGATTAAACGAGGGGCGTGCGCGGTTTGAGTTGCTCTAACTCTTCGTCGCTGAGTGTGCGGGCTTCATTTTCCAGCAAGATGGGAATGCCATTGCGAATGGGGTACGCAAGCCGAGCACTGCGCGACCACAGTTCTTGCAATTCACGCTGCAAATCTAGGGGGCCCTTGGTCACAGGGCAAACCAACAGTTCGAGTAATTTCGTGTCCATGGCTCAATGATACCTGTGGCGGCTTTGAAAGAGTTGATCGAAGGCTTGCCAAAAGGCTGTTTCGGGTTCAAAAACCAAAGGCATTGCAAGCGCTTGAGGAAACCGCGTCCACAATTTAACGGCATCTTTTTCCGTGCACAGAAGAGGCAGTTCAGGATGCAAGGGTTGCCAGTTCTCAAAATCATCGTGGTCGGGCAGGGCCGTTGCGTGGCGAATTTGAAAGGGCCCTTGTGCCAGCATGGCCAAAAAGGCTTCCGGTTTGGCAATGCCCGACACCACCTCAACCGGTTTTAATTTCAAGTCTGCAACTGGTATTTTTTCGCCCTGAGAGGTCAAAGCAAAAGCGCTGAGTTCACGGCGAGATTCAAATCCTTCAGGCCATGTTCTCTGATGTGTGTGCAAAAGCAAATCAACATCTCTAGGCCAGGGTTCTCTGAGCGGCCCCGCTGGCAGCAGATGACCATTGCCTATACCGGTTGCATCCATGACGCAAATTTCGATGTCACGTTGAAGCGCAATGTGTTGCAGTCCGTCGTCACACACCAGAACATGGACGGAAGGGAACTGCTTGAGCAGAAACTTCGCAGCCTCAACGCGATCTGCCCCGACCACCAAAGGCACGCGGCATTTTTGGAACATCATCAGCGGTTCATCGCCCACTTCGCTGGCCAAGCTTTGGGCATTCACAATTTGAAGGGATGATTGCGCTCTGCCGTAGCCGCGAGATACCACGCCCACCTGCAAGCCCTGTGTTAGCAGACGCTGAACAATGGCCATGGTGAGTGGTGTTTTGCCGCCACCGCCCGCCACCACATTACCCACCACAATGACTGTAGCACTGACGCGATGTTGCTGGATCCATCCTAAGGAGATAGCCCATTGCCTTAAACGCCATGCCATTTTGTAGAGGGCTTCAAATGGCCAAAGCAAATAGGTCATGGCATTGCGGTTGCGCCAATACTTCGGGAGTTGTTGCAAGCGCTGGAACATGATGGCGTGTTCAGGGCTTGTTGGCCTGCGATGAATTTTGAGTTGCAAATGCAATTTTGACAACACCATTCAGTCGAGCAGCTTCCAACACATTCACCACAGATTGGTGGCTGGCTGAAGCATCGGCTTTGATGAGAAGTGACGCATCTGTTTTGCGCAGGCCAGCCAAGGCCGCGCTGAGGTCTTGCAAACTACGTCCTTCCATTTTGACGCCGTTGACTGCATATGATCCTTGCGAATTGACAAGCACCACCCAAGAAGCCGAGGTGTCCGTCGCGCCTTGGGCTGCAGCGGATGGCAAGCTCACATTCATTTCATTGAACTTGGACCAAGTGGTGGTGAGCATTAAAAAAATGAGAACAACCAAGAGCACATCAATGAAGGGGATCAAATTGATGTCGGGTTCAATGGCCGTGTTCTTTTTAAATTTCAAAATGGACTCATTCCAATTTTTTTATTCACGCATGGCTGCCAAATGTCTGGCAAACCGTTCAGAAGCCCACTCCATTTGCAAAACCAAACGGTCAACTTTGGACTTGAAGAAACGCCATGCCATGAGGCAAGGTATGGCAACCATGAGGCCCAGGGCCGTGTTGTAAAGCGCCACTGAAATGCCGTGCGCCAGTTCGGCAGGCTGCTGTTGTCCTGGTGTTTGTAACCCAAACAGCTCAATCATGCCAACCACGGTGCCCAACAACCCCAGCAAGGGAGACGCAGAAGCCAATGTGGCCAAGGCGGTGAGGTAGCGCTCTAAACCTTGCGCGGCCATGCGGCCTTCCATCTCCATGCTTTCGCGGACATCTTGGTGGCTGGCTTGGGGGTTCAAGGACAGTGTTTGTAAACCGCTGGCAAAAACAGGCCCTACGGCACCCATTTGGGCAATTTCTTGAATACTTGAGTCAGAAGGGAACCCCTGTTGGGTGCTGTCGATGGCGCGTTGCAAAGCATGCTCAGGCAAGACCTTGGTGGTTTGCAAGGCATAAAGTCGCTCCAAAATGATGGCGAGCGCAAAGATGGAGCAGGCAATGAGAGGCCATATGGGCCAGCCTGCTGCTTGTATGATGCTGAACAAAATCAAACTTTCTACTTCTGGATTCAGTTTTGATTATGGCCGATCGAATTGTTCGCCATTTCTGTGGATAACTTTGTGAAGAACATGGCTATAGCAGGCTCGCAAACCGCATGAATGCAGGGCTTAATTCAGGTGCTCATTTTTTAGACAATGTATTTTGTAATTAAATCAAGGGCTTACGGCTCACCATGCCTTTTAGACCTGTACAGTAGAGGCGCAATGCATGTCAATGCAAGCTGTGGATTGATTGACCCAGAAAAGACAAGCTTTTCCAATTGATATGGCCTTGGAAACCGCGAAAAATAAGGTTTTGAGATGACGCGAATAGATTCTGAGCCACGTGTTTGGTCAGTCGGGGCGCTTTGCCTTGCAATTGCTGACACCTTGAATGCAAGGTTCAATCCTGTGGCGGTCAAGGGTGAGATATCGGGCTTTTCAAGGGCGGCCAGTGGTCATTGTTATTTCAATCTGAAGGACGAAAGCGGGCAAATACGCTGCGCCATGTTCAAAAGGGCCGCCAGCGCTTTAGGTTTTATGCCCAAAGATGGCGAAATGGTGGAGCTGAGAGGCAAGCTGGGCGTCTATGAGGCCAGGGGTGATTTGCAATTGGTGGTGGAAACCATGCAAAGAGCGGGTCAGGGCGATTTGTTCGCGCAGTTTTTAAAACTCAAAGCCAACTTGGAAGCAGAGGGGCTGTTTGATCCTTCACGCAAGCGAGACATACCGGCGCATCCACGGGCCATTGGTGTCATTACTTCACTGGGCGCGGCAGCTTTGCATGACGTGGTCAGCGCATTGCAAAGACGTGTACCGCACATTCCCGTCATTGTGGCGCCGGCTTCTGTGCAAGGCATCAACGCACCATCAGAACTGCTTCAAAGCTTGAAAAGGCTGGTCAGTTGGCAGGGGCCTGAAGCCAAGGCTTCCTCTAACTTGCCAGGCCAACCCAAGGTGATTGATGTCATCTTGATGGTTCGCGGCGGTGGTTCGATGGAAGATTTGTGGGCCTTCAATGACGAAGCCTTGGTCAGGGCCGTCGCATCTTGTCCCATTCCCATCATTTCAGGCGTTGGTCACGAAACCGATTTCACTTTGACCGACTTTGTAGCCGACTTGCGAGCGCCGACGCCAACCGCTGCTGCCGAAATGGTTGCCATGGAAGGGGCCCAGCTTCTGGCCGATTGTCAGCTGCTGCAAAACGCACTTTCTGATGCGCTGACCACCAGCCTGGATCGCATGAGCCAAAGGCTAGACTGGATTGCCAATCGTCTAGGCCGGCCATCAAGCCGTTTGAAGGACCAAACTGCTAGATTGATGCGCATGCACAAGTCGCTTCAATATGGATTTAAATCTCAGGTTCAAGTGCAAAAGCAAATGCTTTCTAGACATTCAGAACATTTGCCAAGGCTCCTTCAGCAAAACTTGCAATTGCAGCATCAGCGCAACTTGAACATGGGCACCCGATTGGGGCTGCTCGATCCGCATTTGGTTTTGGAGCGGGGTTATGCTTGGTTAACCGATGAAACAGGCCGGGCCCTCACGCATGCCAGTGACTTTCAAGTCAATCAATCCGTCACGGCAAGCTTGGCCGATGGCCAAGTGAATCTGCAAGTCAAATAGGGATTTGAAAGCAGGGCCCCCTGTCAACCCCAGACATGCTGTGCCTATTGCGTGGGATGGACTGACAATCAGGGCCGATCGACCTACAATAGCCGATTGGATTTTTACTGCACTTTAACGAGGAACACATGGAACACACTCTGCCAGCATTGCCTTATGCGATTGACGCTTTGGCCCCCAACTACAGCCAAGAAACTCTGGAATTTCACCACGGCAAGCACCACAATGCTTACGTTGTGAATTTGAACAATCTCCAAAAGGGCACTGAGTTCGAGTCAATGTCTTTGGAAGAAATCATCAAGAAATCCAGTGGCGGCATTTACAACAATTCTGCACAAATCTGGAACCACACCTTCTTCTGGAATTGCATGAAGCCAAATGGCGGTGGCGAGCCCACAGGTGCTTTGGCTGCAGCCATCCATGCCAAATTCGGCTCTTACGCTGCTTTCAAAGAAGCTTTCGTGAAAAGCGCTGTCGGCAACTTTGGTTCAGGTTGGACTTGGTTGGTCAAGAAAGCTGATGGCAGTGTTGACATCGTCAACATGGGCGCCGCAGGCACACCTTTGACAACGGGCGACAAAGCCTTGTTGACTGTGGACGTTTGGGAGCACGCCTACTACATCGACTACCGCAACATGCGTCCCAAGTTTGTTGAGACATTCTTGGACAAATTGGTCAATTGGTCATTTGCAGAAGCCAATTTTGCTTGATTGAATTTGCTTTGGCCTCTGTTCAAGCAGTTGCCATTCAACACTCACAAAAAAAGCCCAGTGCATGTACTGGGCTTTTTTGTTTATCAAAGCAGTTTACCGAATCATCATGCCGCCATCGGCCACAATGGTTTGGCCGGTAATGTACTTGCCAGCAGCGCTGGCCAATAAAACCGCGATGCCGCCAATGTCATCGGGCTCCCCAATTCGGCGCAGGGGTGTTTCATTTTCCACCATGCCTGCTTTGACAGGGTCGTCGGTCAGGGCCTT
>CANFJC010000157.1 GCA_947447245.1 Comamonadaceae bacterium | reverse complement strand
TGGCCATCTATGACACCATGAACTTCATCAAGCCCGATGTGTCTACCTTGTGCACCGGCATGGCAGCCAGCATGGGCGCGTTTTTGTTGTCCGCCGGCACCAAGGGCAAGCGTTTTTCCTTGCCCAACTCCAAGGTCATGATTCACCAGCCCTTGGGCGGCACCCGCGGTCAAGCGACCGAAATTGAGATTCACGCCCGTGAAATACTCAAAACTCGCGAGCAACTCAACAGAATCTTGGCCGAAAACACCGGTCAACCTCTGGAAAAGATCCAATTGGACACAGAGCGTGACTACTATTTGTCGGCTGAAGAATCCAAAGAATACGGTCTGATTGACCAAGTTATCTCAAAACGTCCCTGAGACGCAACAAACCAGGGTCGAAATTAGCTTTTCTGCCCTGTTTTTTGAAGACGGCGCCCCCTTTATGGGAGAGCGCCGTTTTTCTTTCGTTATCATAGGGAAAACAGAATCACAAGGCGTCGTTTATGGCCGATAAAAAAGGCTCAGTTACCGAAAAGAATTTGTATTGCTCCTTTTGTGGCAAAAGCCAGCACGAGGTCAAGAAGCTCATCGCCGGGCCTTCCGTCTTCATTTGCGATGAGTGCATTGACCTGTGCAACGACATCATTCGCGATGAATTGCCCGCGACCGAAATTGCCAAAGATGCTAAATCTGGTCTGCCTACACCGCTCGACATCAAGACCAACTTAGACAACTACGTCATCGGTCAAGAAAAAGCCAAGCGCACTTTGGCAGTTGCGGTTTACAACCACTACAAGCGTTTGCGCCACAAAGAAGGCGCCAAAAAAGAAGACGTCGAATTGGCCAAGAGCAACATCTTGCTCATCGGCCCCACGGGCTCTGGCAAGACATTGTTGGCCCAAACACTGGCGCGCATGCTCGATGTGCCTTTCGTCATGGCCGATGCCACCACCCTGACTGAAGCCGGTTATGTGGGTGAAGACGTTGAGAACATTGTTTCCAAGTTGTTGCAAAGTTGTAACTACGATGTTGAACGCGCTCAACGTGGCATTGTTTACATCGATGAGATTGACAAAATCACGCGCAAGTCTGACAACCCGTCCATCACGCGCGACGTATCGGGCGAGGGCGTTCAGCAGGCCTTGCTCAAGTTAATAGAAGGCACCATGGCCAGCGTGCCACCGCAAGGCGGACGCAAGCACCCCAATCAAGACTTTTTGCAAATTGATACCACCAATATTTTGTTCATTTGCGGTGGCGCATTTTCAGGCTTGGAAAAAGTCATTGAAAACCGCACGGAAGCTTCTGGCATTGGTTTTGGTGCCGTGGTCAAAAGCAAGAAGCAGCGCTCTCTGACCCAAGTTTTTACCGAAGTAGAGCCAGAAGATTTGATCAAGTTTGGCCTGATACCCGAACTCGTCGGCCGCATGCCTGTTGTGGCCACTTTGGCCGAACTCACAGAAGAAGCCTTGGTTCAGATTTTGACCGAGCCCAAGAATGCCTTGGTCAAACAATTTGGCCAGTTGCTGAACATGGAAGGCGTCGACCTGGAAATCAGGCCTGAAGCCCTGCATGCCATTGCCAAGAAAGCATTGGCTCGCAAAACAGGTGCTCGCGGTTTGCGATCCATTTTGGAGCAGGCCCTGATTGACACCATGTTCGACTTGCCCAACACCAGCAATGTCGAAAAAGTGGTGGTCGATGCGTCCACCATTGAAGACAACCACACACCTTTGCTTGTTTACCGCGAGTCGGCCAAGCAAGCTTGAGCTTTTCCAGCCCATCCCCTGAACCCGATGAAAAACCCTACTCACGCAAGGCTTGAAATCGGGAAAACAGGGGCCATTTATCCCCAATACACAAGGGAACCGCATGTCTGGACACACACCACTGCCCGCTGAATTACTTGACCTGCCGATGTTGCCACTGCGCGATGTCGTGGTCTTTCCGCACATGGTCATCCCCCTCTTTGTGGGCCGACCCAAAAGCATCAAAGCGCTTGAAAGCGCCATGCTCACCGACCGCCGCATCATGTTGGTGGCCCAAAAAACCGCGGCCAAAGATGAGCCAGAAGCCACCGACATGTTCGAAGTCGGTTGCATCTCTACCATTTTGCAAATGCTAAAACTGCCCGATGGCACGGTCAAGGTGTTGGTCGAAGGCCAGCAGCGCGCCAAAGTTAAAACCATTGTCGACGGTGAAGTCCATTTTGTAGCCAGCGTGTTGCCAGTTGAAGTGGCCGCTGAGAAGGCCGAGCAAAGCAGTGAAATTGAAGCCCTGCGCCGTGCGGTCATGCAGCAGTTTGACCAGTACGTCAAACTGAATAAAAAAATTCCGCCCGAAATCCTCACGTCCATCTCCAGCATTGACGAGCCAGGACGCTTGGCTGACACCATTGCAGCGCACTTGCCTTTGAAGCTCGAAAATAAGCAAGTGGTTTTGGACTTGGCCAGCATTCGCGACCGTTTAGAAAACCTCTTCACACAACTTGAGCGTGAAGTTGACATCTTGAATGTGGACAAAAAAATCCGTGGCCGCGTCAAGCGCCAGATGGAAAAAAATCAGCGCGACTTCTATTTGAACGAGCAAGTCAAGGCCATTCAAAAAGAACTCGGTGAAGGCGAAGAGGGTGCCGACATCGAAGAGATCGAAAAGAAAATCAAAGCCGCCAAAATGCCGGCAGAGGCACGCAAAAAAGCGGACGCAGAGTTGAAGAAACTCAAGCTCATGTCACCCATGTCAGCTGAGGCTTCGGTGGTGCGCAACTACATCGAAGTGCTCACAGCCTTGCCATGGAGCAAAAAGACCAAAATCAAGCATGACTTGGGCAATGCCGAAGTGGTGTTGAACGAAGACCACTACGGCCTCGAAAAAGTCAAAGACCGCATCATGGAATACCTCGCTGTACAGCAGCGCGTGGACAAAGTGAAAGCGCCCATTCTTTGTTTGGTGGGCCCGCCGGGCGTTGGTAAAACATCATTGGGCCAATCCATTGCCAAAGCCACGGGCCGCAAATACGTTCGAATGGCTTTGGGTGGCATGCGCGACGAAGCCGAAATTCGAGGTCATCGCCGCACCTACATTGGCGCCATGCCTGGCAAAGTATTGCAAAGCTTGAGCAAGGTGGGCACGCGCAATCCTTTGTTCTTGCTAGACGAAATTGACAAGTTGGGCACCGACTTCCGAGGCGACCCTTCCAGTGCTTTGCTCGAGGTCTTAGACCCTGAGCAAAACCACACCTTTGGCGATCACTATGTCGAAGTGGATTTTGATTTGAGCGACGTCATGTTCGTGGCCACTTCAAACTCCATGAACATTCCCTCTGCCTTGTTAGACCGGATGGAAGTGATTCGCTTGTCGGGTTATACCGAAGACGAAAAAACCAGCATTGCCATTAAATATTTGCTGCCGAAGCAACTTAAAAACAATGGCGTGAAAATTGAAGAACTCAGCATCAGCGATTCAGCCGTGCGTGATGTGGTTCGCTATTACACGCGTGAAGCTGGCGTGCGTTCACTGGAACGTGAGTTGTCTAAGATTTGCCGCAAAGTGGTGAAGAGTTTGTTGCTCAAACAAATGACGGCGCCCGTGTTGGTCACGCCCGACAACTTGAATGATTTCTTGGGTGTGCAAAAGTACACCTACGGCCGCGCTGAGGCACAAAACCAAGTGGGCCAAGTGGTCGGCTTGGCATGGACCGAAGTGGGTGGCGATTTGCTCACCATCGAGGCTGCGCTCATGCCCGGCAAAGGTGTCATTACCCGCACAGGTTCTTTGGGCGATGTGATGAAAGAATCAGTAGAAGCCGCGCGCACCGTGGTGCGCAGCCGTGCCCGCATGCTGGGCATCAAAGACGATGTCTTTGAGAAGAAAGACTTGCACATTCACGTGCCCGATGGCGCTACCCCGAAAGACGGCCCCAGTGCTGGCGCTGCCATGACCACCGCCATGGTCTCTGCCATGACGGGTATCCCTGTGCGTGCCGATGTGGCCATGACAGGCGAGATTACTTTGCGTGGCGAAGTCACGGCCATTGGTGGTTTGAAGGAAAAATTGCTGGCTGCTTTGCGCGGTGGTATCAAGACCGTCATGATCCCCGAAGACAATGTGAAAGACCTGCAAGACATTCCTGAAAATGTGAAAAATGGTCTGGAAATTGTGCCGGTCAAATGGATCGACAAAGTGCTTGAAGTGGCGCTTGTCTCAATGCCTCAAGCACTGCCTGATGAAGAACCGGTGGTCGTAGATGCGCCTGTTGTGGCTGACCCCAAGACAGCGACCAAAGCAGGGGCTGTGAAGCACTGATAGAATTTTTGGGAGGGCTTTTAAAATTCCCACAAATTACGCTACAATTCGTTCAACGCAGGCAAATTGGCATAGAATGCTAAGTTGATTGCAAATGCGGGATTAGCTCAGTTGGTAGAGCGATACCTTGCCAAGGTATAGGTCGAGAGTTCGAGCCTCTTATCCCGCTCCAAACATTGAAAGATGACCCAACATCTTTCTGCAAATTAGGGAAGCAACAGCTTCCCTTTTTTGTCACCAAAAATGGCGCGGTAGCAAAGCGGTTATGCACCGGATTGCAAATCCGTGTAGGTCGGTTCGACTCCGGCCCGCGCCTCCATCATTTCTCTCTAGAAATTAACAAGATAGCCCCGCAAGGGGCTTTTTGTTGTGTGCGCTTCTAGGACTTGTAGCCGCTTAGACATCTGGGTAGTATGAGCATGCGGCCTGTCAACGCGATTGGCCATCACCCAACTCTTCTAGGCAAATCTAAGTGGCGGAGACAAAATGATATTCAATGACCAGACGGCCAAGCAAAATTTGTTACCTGACCATTGGATCTTGAATTGGCAAGCCGTGCGAGCTTTGCTTACCTTGAGTGTTGCCTCTTTGCTGGCAGTTGCAGCGACTGCGCAAAGTTACCCTTCGCGCCCAGTTCGCATCGTCATCCCCTTGTCATCGGGCGGAACCACGGACATACCGGGACGCATCATTGCTCAGAGGCTGACCGAAGTATTGGGCCAGCAGTTTTTTGTTGAAAATCGCCCCGGCGCTGGGGGCACCATTGGTACCGATTTTGTGGCCAAGTCCAAGCCTGATGGGTACACCTTGCTGATGATGGCGACGCCGCATGTCATCACTGGCAATATGTACAAAAACCTCAGCTACAACACTTTGAATGATTTCGCGCCCATCGTCCGCATTGCTTCGGGGCCTTATGTGATGTCGGTGCATCCATCTCTCGGTGTCAATTCGGTCAAGGAGTTGATTGCACTGGCCCGCGCCAACCCTCGCAAGATCGATTATGTGAGTTCGGGCAACGGCAGTCTTCAGCATTTGACGGGCGCTTACTTTGCCCACTTGGCTGGCATCGAACTCACTCATGTGCCTTACAAGGGAAGTGCACCGGCGCAGCAGGATCTGGTGGCGGGTGTCGTCAAGCTAGGCTTTTCCGGCACACCCATCGTGATTCCGCATGTTAAGTCTGGTCGGCTGAAGCCACTTGCAGTGACAACGGCCCAGCGCTCGCCACAGATGCCCGATGTGCCAACGGTTGCCGAATCGGGTTTGCCAGGCTTTGAATCTCTTTCTTGGGTTGGCTTGATGGCCCCCATAGGGACGCCAGCAGACATCGTGGCCAAACTCAACAGCGAAATTGTCAAAATGTTGAATCTTCCCGAAGTTCAGCAACAGTTGCAAATCTCGGGAATGGAAGCAACGCCCAGTTCTCCGGACGAGTTTGGCAAGTACCTTAAAAGTGAATACGACAAATGGGGAAAGGTCATTCGCGATTCGGGCGCCACGGTGAATTAGGGCTTACCAATCAAGCATTTTCTGATGACCAGCGTCATGCCTTGGTTCTCGTCTATACCCTGTTGAAACTTCAGTTGGCTTGCACACCTGCTTTGATCAGCAAGCCGCCCAAGGTGTCTATTTCATTTTTCAAATGCGCTCTCAATGCGGCGGGCGTCGCTTGCTCCATGCTCACGGCCGATACGCCCATGCCATCTAAACGTTTGATGACATCGGGATCAGTGACAGACTTCTGCAAAGCGGCAGTGAGTTTTTCCAGAACGGGTTTAGGCGTTCCTTTGGGTGCATAAAGACCAAAGGAAATGTTGATCTCAAAGCCCTTCACGCCAGCCTCTGCAATGGCCGGTGTCTCGGGTAAGGAGGGCAATCTGTTTTTGCCAGCGGCCGCATAGGCTTTGATTTTGCCGTTCTTCACGGAAGGCACGGTGCCCGATGTTTGATCGCACAAAATATCGACCTGGCCACCCATTAAGTCGGTCAGTGCTGGGCCTGTACCTTTGTAGGGAATTTCATTCAGTTGAACCCCTAACACGCTCATCATCATCAGGCCGCACAGGTGTGAGGCGGAGCCCACGCCCGCATGGGCCAAACTCACTTTTTTCTGATTGGTTTTGAGGTAAGCCACAAACTCATTCAAGTCTTTAGGCGGAAATTCATTGCGCGCAACAATCACCATGGGGCCGCTGGTAGCCGATCCAATAGGCTCAAAATCATCCACGGGGTGATAGCTCAAGTTTTTGTACATGGCCAAATTGGTGGCGTGACTGACGTGAATCATGAGCAGGGTGTAGCCATCAGGCTTGGACCTTGCCACCTTCGCGGTGCCAATGGCGCCCGAGGCGCCTGCCGTGTTGTCGACCACAATTTGCTGGCCCAATATCTTTTGCATCGAGCCGGCAAACAAACGGGTAATG
>CANFJC010000156.1 GCA_947447245.1 Comamonadaceae bacterium | reverse complement strand
TGCCTTAAATGTAACGCGACTGTGAAAAAGCCCCAGGTTTTGAAACTTTGGGGCTTTTGGGGACTAGGCCTTGATGGCCTGACTCAATGTAGAAATTAGTTTACTTTTTTGAGCATTTCCAGGCCAACTTTGCCGGCAGCAATTTCACGCAGGGCTGTCACGCCAGGCTTGTTTTTGCTCTCGACGCGGGGAGTATGGCCCTGGCTCAGCATGCGAGCGCGGTAAGTGGCAGCCAATACCAATTGGAAACGGTTAGGGATCTGTTCGAGGCAATCTTCAACGGTAATGCGGGCCATGACGGTCTCCGGTAGTAAATTCAGGTGATATGAAGGGATTCGAAAGTTTCGGCACGGGCTCGATGCTGAGCACCATATTTCAGTCGCTGAGCGTGCACGATGGCCTTGAGGTCAAACAAGGCGCGATCGAAAACTTCGTTGATTATAACGAAGTCGAATTCTTTGACCTGAGCCAGCTCAATGGCCGCATTTTGCAGTCTCAATTCAATGGTTTCGGTGCTGTCCTCACCGCGGCGCTCTAAACGGCTTCGCAATTCTTCCCAGCTGGGGGGCAAAATGAAGATCAGGATGGCATTGGCGTACATCTTTTGAATCTGAATGGCGCCTTGGTAATCAATTTCTAAAATGACGTCAGAGCCTTGTGCCATGCGCTCTTCCAGCATTTTCTTGGAGGTGCCATAGCGGTGACTGTGCACATTGGCCCATTCCACAAAGGCATCGCCGACCACCATGGCATCAAACTCTTGTTGAGATACAAAGAAGTACTCGCGGCCGTGCTTTTCTTGGCCGCGTGGAGACCGCGTGGTGTGCGACACCGAAGGCAACACGCGGGTATCTAGCTCCATCAGGGCCTTCACCAGGCTGGACTTGCCCGCTCCACTGGGAGCGGCTACAACGTAGAGGTTTCCAGGATATTCCATGGCAAGGAGTGTAATGGGGTATGTGGCTTGTGGTGCAGCAGTCAAGCGACTTATTCGATGTTTTGCACTTGCTCGCGCATTTGCTCAATGAGCACCTTCATGTCGACCGATATTTTGGTGAGCTCTAGGGCGGCCGATTTGGACCCCAAAGTGTTGGCCTCGCGGTGCAGCTCTTGAATGAGAAAGTCCAAGCGCTTGCCAATGTCGCCACCCTTTTTGATCAAGCGGCTGATTTCATCCAAATGCGAGGCCAATCGGGTGAGTTCCTCTGCCACATCGATGCGAATGGCAAAGGCCGTGGCTTCTGTGAGGGCGCGGTCTTTGGCAACATCAGAGGACACGGCGCCCTCGGACAAGGCCATGGCCTCGTTCCAGCGGTCAATGAAGCGCTGGCGTTGTTGTTCGACCAAAAGTGGGAGGAGGGGCGCCGCTTGTTCCGCCAAAGTGCTCAGCTGGCCAATTCGGTCTTGCAGCATTTCGGCCAGGCGTGCGCCTTCTCTGGCTCGGGCGTCTTTAAGGGCTTTCACCGCTTGGGTGGCCAAGGGCATGAGGTCTGCTTCGTTCAAGCCTGTGCCTGATTTTTCGTGAGAGGCCAGTTTGATCACATCCGCAACACTTAAATCACGCGCACCTGGCAACCAGCTCTGGATTTTGTTTTGCAAACTCAGGAGTTTTTGGAGCGTGCCAATGGCGGGATCTGTCAGCTCGGCATCTTGGTTGCTGTGGTAAACGGCCCGAACCTCCACCTTGCCCCGCTTGATGTGTTGAACAATGTGCTCACGCAGCGCTGGCTCTGTGTGACGCAGTTCGTCGGGCAGGCGAAAGCTCAGGTCCAAAAAGCGGCTGTTGACCGATCTGATTTCCAAGCCAAAACGAACCGTTGGTGAAGCCGCAGAATCGGTGCTTCCCTCTGCTGCGGGCGTGCTGGACTGCACGCTGGCATACCCGGTCATACTGTAAACTGGCATGGATTCTTTCTAGGGTCTAGCAGTCAAACACTGCTGATCTGTTGTGGGCTTGGCCGCTTTGCCTCTTGCCTATGGCCCATTATCTCAAACTTAAACAACGCCTCACCATGACCAGCTCCTCTACAACTTCTCCACGCGCCCATGGCCGGGATCAAAACCAATTGCGCACCGTGAAAATCACCAGAGGTTTCACCGTGCATGCAGAAGGCTCGGTGCTCATTGAGTTTGGCGATACCCGTGTGTTGTGCACGGCATCGGTGGAAGAAAAGGTACCCGGACACAAAAAAGGCAGCGGCGAAGGCTGGGTGACTGCTGAATACGGCATGTTGCCCCGCGCAACCCACACCCGTGGTGATCGGGAAGCGGCGCGTGGCAAGCAAAGCGGCCGCACCCAAGAAATTCAGCGCCTGATTGGTCGTTCCATGCGCGCTGTGTTCGATTTGAAAAAATTGGGTGAGCGCACCATTCACCTCGATTGCGATGTGCTGCAAGCCGATGGTGGCACGCGCACGGCCAGCATCACGGGCGCCTTTGTGGCGGCCCAAGATGCGGTGGATTGGCTCATTCACCAAGGCAAATTGAAAGAGTCCCCTATTTTGGATTCCGTGGCGGCCATTTCTGTTGGCTTGAAAGATGGCAGGGCCTTGCTCGATTTGGACTACACCGAAGACTCTTCGTGCGACACCGACATGAATGTGGTCATGACAGGCGCGGGCAATTTTGTGGAAGTGCAGGGCACGGCAGAAGGTGTGGCGTTCACACGCAAAGAAATGGACAGCTTGTTGGCTTTGGCCGAAAAAGGCATTGCCGAGTTGGTGCTGTTGCAAAAGCAATCTCGTCAAACGCACGTGCACGCCGGAGCTTGATTTCATGAAGATGGTTTTGGCGTCCAACAATGCGGGCAAATTGGCCGAATTGCAAACCATGTTTGGCAGCCTCCAAGTGAAGTTGGTCCGCCAGTCTGAGTTGAATATTTCAGAAGCCGAAGAGCCCTACAAAACATTTGTTGAAAACGCGCTGGCCAAAGCACGCCATGCTGCTGAACAAAGTGGTTTGCCCGCAGTGGCCGACGATGCTGGCTTGTGCATTGATGCCTTTGGCGGCTTGCCAGGGGTGGATACGGCCTACTATTGCACGCAGTTTGGTTATGAAAAATCAGATGCCAACAATGTGAGGGCGGTGCTTGAACAAATGGTCGATGTTGAAAACCGACGGGCCGCCATGGTGAGTACTTTGGTGGCTGTCAGAAGTGCCTACGACCCTGAGCCTTTGATTGCGGTGGGCCGGGTGGTGGTTGACATTGCCAGAGAGCCTTTAGGCGACAAGGGTTTTGGATTTGACCCTGTGTTGTTCTTGCCTGAATTTGGAAAAACTTTTGCGCAATTGCCTGTCGAAGTGAAGAACGCCAACAGCCACCGAGGCCGCTCGGCACTGGCCATGGTGGCGCTCATGCGTGAGCGCTGGGGTCTTTGAATGAAGCAAGCCTTTGATGTGGTGCACGCCATGCGACCAGGCTTGCTGCAATTGCAGGCCTTGCCACCGCTTTCTTTGTATGTGCATTTGCCCTGGTGCATTCAAAAATGTCCCTACTGCGATTTCAATTCACATGAATGGCGCGACAACTCACAAGCCATGCCAGAAGAGCGCTACATCGATGCCTTGTTGTTAGATTTAGAAACCAGTTTGCCTTTGGTTTGGGGCCGACCTGTTCACAGCGTTTTCATTGGCGGTGGTACACCCAGTTTGTTCACGCCAAGCAGCATCGATCGACTGATCAGCGGCATCAGGGCCCGATTGCCTTTGGAGGCAGAAGCTGAAATTACTTTGGAAGCCAACCCGGGTACCTTTGAAAAAGATCGCTTCAAAGCCTTTCGTGCGGCCGGTGTGACGCGCTTGTCCATTGGTGTGCAGAGTTTCAATGACGGGCATTTGAAGGCCCTTGGCCGCGTGCACAACCGCGATCAAGCCATGGCTGCCGTTGAAGAAGCGCAGTCTGCCTTTGAAACCTTCAACTTGGATTTGATGTATGCCTTGCCGGGTCAAACACTGAGCGATTTGACGCAAGATGTTCAAACAGCTTTGAGTTTCAAGCCGCCTCATATTTCCATCTACCACCTCACCATCGAGCCCAACACGCTGTTTGCCAAACACCCCCCCGTGTTACCCGAAGATGACGACGCCTACGCCATGATGGACTTGATCACGGCAATGACGGGCGCCGATGGTTTGCAAAGGTATGAGGTGTCTGCCTATGCCAAGCCAGGTCACAAATGTTGGCACAACTTGAACTATTGGCAATTTGGCGATTATTTGGGCATTGGTGCGGGTGCGCACAGCAAACTGAGTTTTGCGCATCGCATTACCCGGCAGGTGCGTTTTCGAGAGCCCCTGCTCTACATGAACCAAGCCCTAAAAGGTGAGCCTGCCACCCAGCATGAAGAAGTTTCGCGCGAAGAATTGCCCTTTGAGTACATGCTCAACGCTTTGCGTTTGAAAGAGGGCTTTAGCTTGACCGATTACATGGCGCGAACCGGATTGGCCATGACTTCCATCCAAAAGGGTTTGGCACAAGCTGAAGCCAAAGGCTTGCTGGCCAGAGATTTGGCCAAAGTTTGGCCGACTGAAAAGGGTTTTGATTTTTTGAGCGATCTGCAAGAATTGTTTCTAGCAGAACCTTGAACAGGCGCCCATTAAAAAAGGCGCTGTTTTATTTAGGCGGGTGAAGAAATGGCCGAACTCATTTTCTTGCCAAAGTCACGAAACATGGCAATGGTTTGATCGGTTGGGATGAGGTACTTGGCGCGCTTGTCTTCGGGTTGATTGAAGGTCTTCAGCAAATCTTTTTGACGCAAACGCGTGATGCGCTTGTGCAAGGTGGCCGGTGATCCTAGGTGAGACAGGCCAATGGCTTCACGCACAGTCATGACGCGGTTTTCAAACCAACTCAAAGCAATTTCTTCAAGCAACGCTTTTTCATTGGCGTCTAACTGTGGCCCGTCAGGTAATTCTTGAACCGCCTTGGCCAATTGCAGGAACCGCATGTAGGCATTGGCACTGGCTGATTTGAATTGAGAATTCATGGCTCAGATTCTATGTGCAGAATTAGAAAAGCATGTTTGAATTTTTGTAAATCTTTGGAAATTAATTCACGCGGTGTGCAGCAGTTCCCATAGGCGGAACGGTGTCATGGGCATTTGAAGCTTCAGAGCTTTTTGGGCATGGCCATTTCTCGCCATGGCATCAGCCACGGCGTTCACCACACAAGGTGTTGCGCCAATGGTGCCCAGCTCACCCACGCCTTTGACGCCCAAGACGTTGTTGGTGCTGGGCACTGTTTGGTTGGTGAAGGTATGGAACATTTCCGGCATGATGTCGGCGCGGGGTGCCGCATAGTCCATCAAGCTACCCGTCAGCAATTGACCGCTTTCCGCGTCATAAACCATGCCCTCTAACAAGGCTTGACCCATGCCTTGCACGGCGCCGCCGTCAAGTTGCCCTTCCACAATCATGGGGTTCACAATGCGGCCCGCATCGTTCATGGAAGTGTATGAAACCACCTTGGTTTCGCCAGTGGCAGGGTTGAGTTCGATTTCGCAAATGTGACAGCCATTGGGCCAAGTGGGGCCGCTGGCGGTGGTGCTCGACTGCATTTCAATGCGCGCCTCAGGTTGCCGCTTGGCCAAGTCGCCCAGTGAAATTTTCAGGTCGGTGCCTTTGACGCTGAATGTGCCGCCTTGGTAGGCCAAATCTGCAGGAGAGGCCTCTAAAGCTTGGCCCGCCAGGTCACGGGCTTTGTCCAAAGTTTTTTCTGCACCTACGCGCATGGCCGAACCTCCCGTGAACAGAGACCTAGAGCCAGCACTGCCAAAGCCGTTGGCGCGGTCGGTGTCGCCCAAAATGACGCGAACTTGCGAAATGTCGACGCCAAACACATCGACCACCAATTGGGCAAGAGAGGTGGCAATGCCCTGACCCATGGCATTGACCGCAGAGGCTACTTCAATCATGCCATCGGCCAAAATTTGCACTTGCACGTTTTCTTCAAGCGCATTGCCGCCTGTCCATTCCAAGAAGGTGGCTATGCCCAAACCGCGCCACAAGCCTTTGGCTTTGGAGGCGGCTTCCCGTTTGGCAAAGCCCTGCCAGTCGGCCTTTTCCAAAGCTTCATTCATGATCATCTCAAAGGCGCCGGTGTCATACACCTGGCCCATTGGATTCTTGTAGGGCATTTGTTCGGGCTTGATGAAGTTTTTGCGGCGCAACTCGACGCGGTCAATGCCGCTCACACGCGCAGCCTCGTCCATCAAGCGTTCCATGTTGTAAATGGCTTCGGGCCTGCCGGCTCCGCGGTAAGCGCCCGTGCTGGCGGTGTTGGTCATCACGCCCGTGAAATGGTAATCAATGGTTTGAATGTCGTACACGCTGCTTTGCACCCAAGGGCCAATGAGCATTTGAATGGCCAAGCCGGTCATGGTGGGGTAGGCGCCCACATTGGCCAAGGTTTCGATGCGCAAGCCCAAAATTTTGCCGTCTTGGGCCAAGGCCAAAGACGCTTTGGTTTGAATGTCGCGACCGTGAGCGCTGCTCAAAAATTCTTCACTGCGGTCGGCAATCCATTTCACGGGCCGATCCAAAGTGTGGGCACAAAAGGCAGTGACCACGTCTTCTGCATAGGCGCCGGTTTTCATGCCAAAGCCACCGCCCACATCGCCCACAAGGACGCGGACTTTTTCTTTGTCAAGGCCGATCAGATCAGAAACGGTGGTGCGAACACCGGTTGGCATTTGGCTGCTCATGCGAATGGTCAGTCGACCGTTTTCAGGGT
>CANFJC010000155.1 GCA_947447245.1 Comamonadaceae bacterium | reverse complement strand
GCCATTGAAAACTACATATCAGTTTTGGAAACCGATGGCCCCAAATTTGGCGCAGCCTTGGAAGCCCAAGTGCGCCAGTACGGTGCTGACATCATGAATTTGCAGCGCGCTTCAAAAATAATTCCTGCTGAACAAGACGGTGGTCTGATTCAAGTGCAACTTGAAAATGGTGGCGTCTTGAAAGCCCGCACAGTCATTTTGTCCACCGGCGCGCGCTGGCGCAATGTCAACGTACCGGGCGAGCAAGAATACAAAAACAAAGGCGTGGCCTATTGCCCGCATTGCGATGGCCCCTTGTTCAAAGGCAAACGCACGGCCGTCATTGGTGGGGGTAACTCTGGCATAGAAGCCGCCATCGATTTGGCAGGCATCGTGGCGCATGTCACCGTCATTGAATTTGCCGATCAGCTCAAAGCCGATGCTGTGTTGGTCAACAAACTCAAGAGCTTGCCCAACGTGACCGTGCACACCAACGCTCAGACCACCGAAATTACAGGTGACGGCGGTGTGGTCAATGGCATTCGCTTTAAAGAACGTGCAACGGGCCAAGAGCAGCACATTGCTTTGGAAGGTGTGTTTGTCCAAATTGGTTTGATTCCCAACACCGAGTTCTTGAAAGACACCTTAGAGTTGTCCAAGTTTGGTGAAATTGTGGTCGATGACAAAGGCCATACCAATGTGCCAGGCGTCTTTGCAGCCGGCGATTGCACCACAGTACCGTTTAAACAAATTGTGATTGCAGCGGGTGACGGTGCCAAAGCTGCACTCAGTGCGTTTGATCACCTGATTCGCACGCCGGTGGCGGCTTAGGTGGCGAGCTCTTGCGCACATAGGCCAAAGCAAACGCCAACCATCCTAGGATGAAACTGGTGCCACCCCATGGCACCAGCGCCCTGAAAGTTTGGATGTCATGCCAAGCGCGCAAGAGAATGTTGATCGAAAACATCAAGCAACCTAGCAAGAACAGAACGCCTGCGGCCAGCAGGCGTTTTTCGTTCGGGCTAGATTGTCCCAAGATGCCCACCAAAATAAGGCCCATTGAATGAAATTGCAGCAAGTTCAAGCTCGCTTGGACCATGGCGGGTGAAGTGCCGATTAAACTGTTGCCATGCGAAGCGTAAGCAGACGCAATGACCGACAGGGCTGCCATGAGGGCGCCCGTCGCAATGAACCCCTTTGGCCAACGCGGCGAAGTCGTTTGTTGAAGGTGTTCCATTCAAACCAATGCATTTCAAAATTAGATTCGACATTATGCAAGTGAACTCATGGCCCTTAGGGTCAATTCCTGTTTGGTCAAATGTGCTCAAGTTCACTGCGTGCCGCATGAGTTTGATCGCTGTACTTGTTTTGACAGGCTGTGCCAGTGTCAAAGCGCCTGAGACAAATGTTCTCAAAACCCCAAGTGCTATTGAGACAACAACGACAGGGACAACGCCTGCCGTACCCATTGCAGCGGAACCTGTTGTGCCCCTCAAAGTTTTGCATTTGGGCTTGGCCTTAGGCAGCGGCGCAGCCCGAGGGTTTGCGCATGTGGGCGTCATTCAGGTTTTAGAAGAGGCGGGCATTCAACCTGATTTGGTTGTCGGCACCTCGGCTGGCAGTTTGGTGGCCGCTTTGTACGCCAGTGGCAAAAACAGCGCCCAACTCAGGCGTGTGGCAGAGACCATGGAAGAAGCGGAAATTACAGATTGGATGATGCCCATTCTGAATCGAGGCGCTTTAAGAGGCGAAGCATTGGCGCGTTATGTCAATACTCAAGTGGGCGGGCGCCTGATTGAGCAAATGAAAATACCCTTGGGCATTGTGGCCACTGACCTGCACAACGGCGAACCCATGCTGTTTCGAAGAGGCAACACGGGCTCAGCCGTTAGGGCCTCTAGCGCAGTGCCTGCGGTTTTTCAACCTGTCAAAATTGGAACCAGAGAGTACGTAGATGGTGGCCTGGTATCGCCCGTTCCAGTTCGGCAAGCCCGTGAAATGGGGGCCAATGTGGTCATTGCCGTTGATATTTCCACAGACCCCGAAGGCAGTCCTGCATCTGACACGTTTCAAATTTTGATGCAAACCTTCAACATCATGGGCAAAAGCTTGAACACCGTTTTGTTGAAAGATGCCGATGTGGTGGTCAGACCCGCATTGATGGGTGTCAAGAGTGCTGACTTTGCGGCCCGGCGCAAGTCCATTGAAGCGGGTAGGGAGGCCATGCTCACAGCCTTGCCAAAGCTGAAAGAAGTACTGAGTGGCTATGCAGCAAAGCCGTGAACATGGCTTGAAACCCAGAAACAAAAAAGCCGGTTCAAAACCGGCTTTTTTGTCAGAGAAAGACCAGATTAACTCAGGTCTTTTTCGGTGGGCGTTGATTAACGCTTTTTAGTGGCTGTCTTAGCAGTTGCAACAGCTGTGTTGGTCACAGCAGCCATGTTGGCTTCAGCCATGTCAGTGGCTTGCTTCACAGCTTTTTGAACTGATTCGTAAGCATTGTTGGCAGCGTTCACAGCGCTTTTCATCACGGCAACGGCTGTCTCAGTGCCAGCAGGTGCGTTAGAAGTAGCGGAGTCAACCAAGTTAGCAAACTGCTTTTGAGCAGCAGCTGTTTGGGCTTCCAAAGCTTTGGTGAATTCGTTAGAAGTGCCAGAAGCGATGTCATAGAGGTGACGGCTGTAAGCAGCTGTTTTTTCAGCCAAAGGCTGGAACAGGTTGGCTTGCAAAGCCATCAATTCTTGAGCGTCTTTCACGCTCAAAGCGGCTTTGGTGCTGTGAGCAGATTCGCTCAATGCGGCTTTGGTGGCTGTCAAGTTCAACTCAACCAATTTTTCCATGCCTTCGAAGGCTTTGGATGTCAAACCGAAGAGGGTTTCGACATTGGCTTTGTGTGAAGCAACGATTTGTTCTGTAGTCATCATGATTTCTCCATTAATTAAAAAAGTTTAAAACTCTAAAAGTCTCAAGGGACTGCTCTGAACCGGCTTTGCTTGACGCTTTGCCTAACATCTTGTTGCAGTGCAGCATGGGTTGGATTTTAGGGGCTCTGAAACCATTTACAAGGGTTTTTTGTTGCAATGCAGCATTTTAGAGTCGGCGTTCTAGAAATTGAAATCAAGCCGAAAAGGTCACAATTCAGCCATGAAAGCTTTCTATTCGGACCACTTTGTATTGCCCTTGCCAGAGGGCCATCGCTTTCCCATGGCCAAGTACAGCATGCTGCGCAACAGAATGGCCGCTGACATCCAATCGGTGCAAATGTTGGAGGCGCCTGCCGCCACAGATGGCGAGTTGGCCCTGGCGCATGCGCCTGAATACATTCAGGCAGTCAAATCGGGCAGCCTGAGCCCGCAAGCGCAAAGGGAGATCGGATTTCCTTGGACGCCTGCCATGGCAGAGCGCTCGGTTCGGTCGGTGGGCGCTTCTGTGGCCGCCGCCAGGGTGGCGATGAAAGAGGGTATTGCGGGTAACTTGGCGGGCGGCACACACCATGCAAGTGCGGCGCAGGGGGGTGGTTTTTGTGTTTTCAATGACATAGCCGTTGCAGCCAGGGTGCTGCAGATGGAGCATTTTCGGGTTTCCAAACAGACGCTCAAGGTCATGGTGGTCGATTTGGATGTCCACCAAGGCAATGGCACAGCCAGCATCTTTGCGGAAGATGAAAGTGTTTTTACCCTGTCCATGCATGGCGAAAAGAACTTTCCCTTCAGGAAAGTCAAGAGCGATCTGGATGTAGGTTTGCCTGATGCTTGTACCGATCAAGCCTATTTAGAAGCTTTAGAGCAAGCGCTTGCGCAGGCATCAAGTCGCTTTTCGGCCGACTTTTTAATCTATTTGGCGGGAGCTGACGCTCATGAGGGAGACAGGCTAGGCAGGCTGAAACTGACGGAGTCGGGCATGGCGGCCAGGGATCAAAGGGTATTTGATTGGGCCCAAGAAAGAAAAATACCCATGATCATTTGCATGGGGGGTGGCTATGGCCACGACTTAGAGACCACCGTGGCGGTGCAAATGAACACATGGCGATTGGCGCATTTGCACTGGCTTCACTGGCAAAATCGAAGCTTTTGACAAAGCATCACCCAAATCCAAAATGGACAGTACCAAACCGCAAGCGATGCCTCGAAGTGAGTACCGCACTTTTCGCCCCATCACCACCCGATGGATGGACAACGACGTGTATGGCCATGTGAACAATGTTGTTTACTACAGCTGGTTTGACACTGCGGTCAATGCACACCTGATTGAACAAGGTGTGTTGGACATTCACCAAGGTGAAACCATTGGCTTGGTGGTAGAAACGCAATGCAATTATTTTGCGCCGCTGGCATTTCCCCAGTCCATCGAGGCTGGCATCAGGGTGGCGCATCGCGGCACGTCTAGCGTGAAATACGAAGTGGGCTTGTTTGCCAAAGATGCGTCGCTCACTGCGGCACGCGGCCACTTTGTCCATGTCTATGTCAACAAACAAACTCGCCGGCCGCAGGCCCTGTCTGAATCATTTATCAAAGTCTTGGAGGCACTCTCATGAAAGAACTCACAACAACCCAAGTGAGCACCGTCATTTCTGACCCTGGCAGCGTGGACGCGGCCATCTTGAGTCGATTTTCTACGCGAGCTTATTTGAACAAGCCAGTCGAGAAGTCTGTGTTGGAGGATTTGTTGCAAGTGGCAGCACGTTCACCCAGTGGCACCAACACGCAACCTTGGAAGGTGTATGTTCTGCAGGGCGCTGCCAAGGACAAATTGGTGAACGAAGTTTGTGAAGCACACAACGCCATGGCCGCCAATCCTGCATTGGCCGCTGAGCATGCAGAAGAATACGATTACTACCCCAGCAAATGGGTGAGCCCCTATATCGACAGGCGCCGTGAGTGTGGCTTTGGCCTTTATGGTGTGTTGGGAATCGGCAAGGGCGACAAAGACAAAATGCATTTGCAGCACCAACAAAACTACCGGTTTTTTGGAGCCCCTGTGGGCCTGATCTTCACCCTGGACAAAGTCATGGGACGCGGCAGTTTGCTCGATTACGGCATGTTCTTGCAAAGTCTGATGGTGGCAGCCAGGGCCCGTGGCTTGCACACTTGTCCGCAAGCGGCATGGAATAATTTTTCAAAAATCATCTACAAACATGTGGGTGCGGGTGAGAACGAAATGATGGTGTGTGGCTTGTCCTTGGGTTATGCCGATGAGGCTGCACTGGTGAATACTTTCAAGACCACGCGCGTCGACGCCAGCACCTTCACGCATTGGATTGAATGAGCTTTTGGCTGATTCAGTGTTTGAATGGCTTAAGCCATGCAAGCACCTTGTTCATCATGGCAGCGGGATTGACGTTGGTGTTTGGCGTTACCCGCATTGTCAATTTTGCGCATGGCAGTTTTTACATGCTGGGTGCATTGATCGCTGGCACACTGGTCACCCAATGGCTGCCTGCTTGGTCTGAGCAAGGCAGCACCTACTTGCTGGCCATGATGCTGGGTGCCACGGCGGCAGCCTTGCTAGGCGGGCTGACGGAGGTTTTTCTGTTGAGACCGTTGCGTCATTCGCCGCCGCTGTATCCCTTGGTGGCCACCTTTGGATTGAGTTTGGTCATTCACGATGTCTTGCTTTGGGCTCTAGGGCCGGGTGAAGTTTTTGCGCCACGCTTTCCGGGATTGAAGGGCGCTGTTCAAGTGGGTGAAGATTTCTTTCCTCAATGGCAAATTGTGACGCTCTGTTTGGGGCCTGTTGTGTGGGGGGTGTTGCATGTCCTGCTCACTCGAACCAAGTGGGGGCAAAGCGTTCGCGCTGCCACGCAAGACAGAGACATGCTGGATGCCTTAGGTGTCAACCCAGCTCCTCTCCTGTTGAGTGTGGTGGTTCTGGGGTGTGGCTTGGCGGGTTTGGCAGGCGCCTTGCAATTGCCAAGAGAGCCCGCTAATTTGCAAATGGATTTGCAAATGGTGGTGGAGACATTTGTGGTGGTGGTGATGGGGGGGCTGGGCAGCATTGCTGGCGCTTTTTTTGCAGCCATCTTGATTGGGTGTGTGCATGCCTTTGGCATTCATTTTTTCCCGCAAGCCACATTGGTCTTGGTATTTCTAACCATGGCCTTGGTGCTGGCGGTCAGGCCCCAAGGCTTGATGGGAGAACTGCCCGGTGCAGCGCCTCGAGAAAAGGTCGTTCCATTTCAATTGGGTGATGTCAATCGGGTTTTTCAGTGGCTTGGCTGGATTGTTTTGGCCGCCATCGCCATGGTGCTGCTGTCGGCAGGTGAATACACACAAAGCGTCTTAGAAGATGTGTTCATCATGATGCTGTTTGGCCTGAGTTTGCAGTGGATGATGGCCTTGTCGGGATGGGTGAGCTTTGGCCATGCAGCTTATTTTGGTCTTGGTGCTTATGCCGCAGCTTTAAGTCATTTGCACTGGCAATTCAATGCACTTGGGGCCAGCTTGGCAGGTGTGGCGGCGGCCGCCTTGGCGGCACTTTGGATGGGGAAACTGTTAAAGCGAAGTACTGGCGTTTATTTGGCCATGTTGTCATTGGCGTTTGCGCAAATGGTGTGGGCCAGTGCCAGTCAATGGGTGTCATTCACAGGGGGTGACAACGGCTTGATTGGTTTGCAATTTTTCAATGAGAAGCCGCGTTGGATTTTTCAAGGGATTCTTATTTTGATTTGCTTTGTGTCCATGTTCGGATTTTCTCGATTGGTTCGCTCCAGTTTTGGCGCGGCCTTGCAAGCGGGACGCGATGCGCCGCAAAGGGCGCAAGCCAATGGATTGAATGTTGCGAAGTTGAATCAGCGTGTTTTTCTCATGAGCGCTGGCTTGGCGGGTTTGGCGGGTGCTTTGTGGGCCAT
>CANFJC010000154.1 GCA_947447245.1 Comamonadaceae bacterium | reverse complement strand
GAACCAGCCCAACCCACAAAGCATCCCGGCCCCTCATGTCTTCCACTGCGCGTATACGGACACTGGAAGGCGGCCTTTTCTCAGCCCACAAAATAATGAAGCCTCCCACAATGAATGTGGTGGCCACGACCCAGGGAGTGAACAAATGCTCTTTGATCAATTTGCCAAAGAGCAAGCCCAGCACGACGGCTGGCAAAAAACCAATGAACACATTGAGCACGAACCGTTGCGCTTCGACTTGGTATCTGAATGCTTTGGCCGTTGAGCGAATTTTTTCCCAGTAAACCAAAATGACAGCAAAGATGGCGCCCGTTTGAATGGCAATGTCAAAAACCTTGGCTTTGTCATCGTCAAATCCAAGCAAAGCACCTGCCAAAATCAAATGGCCAGTCGACGATATGGGCAAAAATTCAGTCAAGCCTTCCACCACGCCCATGGCAGCGGCTTTGGCCAGCAACATTAAATCCACCAGTGCTCCTTAGTTACCCTTCAATTATCACCTCAGAGAAGCCTCACATGGCGCCGTCTGGCTCTAAAATCGCGCTATGAGCACAGCCAACGACAAAGTCAAGCCGACAGACGCCCCACCGGACACCCACAAGGTGAGTAATTTTTTACGGCAGATCATTGAGTCCGATCTGACTCAAGGAACTTACGCACAGCGCAAATGGGCCGGCTCTCCAGGCGATGCTTCGCATCACGCGAAAGGCACAACCGACCCCGCCAAAATTCGCACACGGTTTCCGCCCGAGCCCAATGGCTATTTGCATGTTGGCCATGCCAAAAGTATTTGCTTGAACTTTGGCTTGGCGCGCGATTATGGGGGCGTGTGTCACATGCGCTTTGACGACACCAATCCTGAAAAAGAAGATACCGAATACGTCAACTCGATTTTGGATGCCGTGAAATGGTTGGGCTTCAATTGGGATGCCCACGGTACGACCCATTTGTACCAAGCCAGCGATTATTTTGACTTCATGTACCGTGCTGCCGAATTTCTCATTCAAGCGGGCTTGGCTTATGTGGACGAACAATCAGCCGATGACATGCGCGCAAACCGAGGCGACTTCAACACCCCCGGCAAAGACAGCCCTTTCCGCTCACGTTCGCGCGAAGAAAATTTAAATCGCTTCCGCGAAATGCGCGATGGCAAGCTAGGCGATGGCGCTGCGGTCCTTCGCGCCAAAATTGACATGGCATCGCCCAACATCAACCTGCGCGACCCAGCCATTTACCGTATTCGAAGGGCCACGCACCACAACACAGGCGACACGTGGTGCATCTACCCGATGTACACTTTTGCGCACCCTATTGAAGACGCGCTGGAGCAAATCACGCACAGCATTTGCACGCTTGAGTTTGAAGATCAGCGGCCTTTCTACGATTGGCTTTTAACGCGTTTGAGTGAAAGCCACACCCAAGCAGACGGCACGCCCTTGCCGGCGCTTCTTGCAAGCCCCAACCCCAAGCAATACGAATTTGCCAGACTCAATCTCACTTATGTGATCACCAGCAAACGCAAGTTGGCTCAGTTGGTCACCGAGCACAAAGTCAGTGGCTGGGACGACCCACGCATGCCCACCATTGTGGGACTTCGCCGCCGCGGCTACACACCCGAGAGTTTGCAACTTTTTGCAGAGCGCATTGGCGTCACCAAAAGTGATTCATGGATTGACTACAGCACCCTAGAGGGTTGTTTGCGCGATGACCTAGACCCCAAGGCTGCCCGAGCCATGGCTGTGCTCGATCCCCTTGCACTCACCATCTCCAATTGGGATGAGCTGATGGGCGCCGGCACACTTGACCCTTGCCATGCACCTGTGCACCCTCATCATCCCGAATTGGGACAAAGGCATTTTCAATTTGGAAAATCACTTTGGATCGAGCGAAGTGACTATGAAGACAACCCACCCAAGGGCTTCTTTCGTTTGTTCCCGGGCAACAAAGTTCGCCTCAAATACGGCTATGTCATTGAATGCACAGGCGCCAACAAAGATGCCAACGGCAAGGTGACCGAAGTGCTTGCCCAACTCATTCCAGACACCAAAAGCGGCACACCAGGCTCTGACAGTGTGAAAGTCAAAGGCGTGATGACTTGGGTGTCACAGGCTGATGCAGTTTCGGCTGAAGTGCGCTTGTACGACCGCTTGTTCACACAAGCCCATCCGGATGCAGGTGGCAAAGACTTTTTGGCCAGCTTTAATGCTGACAGCCTGAAAGTGATGACCGCATTTGTGGAACCATCCTTGGCACACAGTGCAGCAGATGCCAAGTTTCAATTTGAAAGACAAGGGTACTTTGTTGCGGATCGCACAGACCACACTGCCAACAAACTGGTCTTTAACCGCTGCACGGGCCTGAAAGATACTTGGAGCAAGTGAATTGAAAAAGGCGCACCACTTTACAGTGGGTGCGCCTTCTTTTGGTTTGAGTGTTAAGCACCCAGCGCTGCAGAATACAAACCTAGGGTGCATAGAAAACCTACGAACCAAGCCAGTGAACGAATCTTGTCTTGGTCAATCACATAGCAGGCAATGTAGGCCACTCGAGCTGCAATGAAAACGCCAGCATAAATGTCAATGCGCTCCTGCGCTACTTGGGCATGCATGGCCACCAAAATGCCAATGGCATAAAACGGAAATGCCTCAAAACAATTGCCTTGTGCTGCATTGGCCCTGGCTCGGTAGCCTGTTTGCTTGGCCAACCACTCACGCGGATTGTGATTGTCGTAATTCTTCTGACCGGCTTTGGCAATACCGGCACAAACGATGGGCATCAAGCCCGCCACCAACAAAGAGGCTATAGCCAGATTCATATTGAGATCTCTCTAAAATTAAACAATCTTCACACTCAAATTGGGCAATCGATCAATGTGCATTTCGATCGTATCGCCGCGAACGACGGGCCCAACATTTTCTGGTGTTCCTGAGTAAATGATGTCGCCAGGAAACAGCTCAAAAGCTTCAGACAACTTGCTGATTTGCTCAGCGACTGACCATATCATGTTCTTCAAGTCGGAGTTTTGCTTCACTTGGCCATTGACTTTGAGCCAAATACTGCCTTGCGTGAAATGACCAATGGAGGCCAATTTGTGCAAAGCACCAATGGGTGCAGACATGTCAAAACTTTTGCCAATTTCCCATGGTTTTTTTTCATCCCCCATGGCGCGCTGCAAATCTCTGCGTGTCATGTCAAGGCCCAAGGTGTAACCCCAAACCAACTCCAAGGCTTTTTCAACAGGAATATTTCGGCCACCTTTGCCCAATGCGGCGACCAATTCTGCTTCGTAGTGGTAGTTTTTGGTCAGCGGTGGATAGGGGTGGTTTGCGACAGTCCCAGTGGCCACGTACTGAATGGCGTCGGTTGGTTTTTGAAAGAAAAATGGCGGTTCACGGGTAGGGTCAGAACCCATTTCACGGGCATGCGCGGCATAGTTACGGCCAATACAGTAGATTCGGCGTACAGGAAACATTTCATCCGATCCCACGACAGGAATATAGACTTGAGGCACGTCAAAAGGGGTCTTGACCTTTTGTTGGGCAATGCCAGGGGTAGCGCATCCCAAAAGGGCCCCTGTTGACATCAATGCTGAGCCCTGGAAAAAATTCCGACGATCCATGCTAATTTCTCCTTTGAATAAAGTTAAAAAGAGTATGCACGAAGGCCTAAACTCTCACATTGGCACAATCCCCAGTCTGGTCACTTAGAATTTGGGCTTATTCGGTTCCGTACAGGAAATTTTCATGTCTTTGCATTCGATTCGCGCTTACCTGCTGGTGATGGCATCAGCCCTGCTGATGGCAGCATGTGGCGGCCACTCCACTTCTCCAACACCGCCTCCCCCTGTCGGAGGCTTAAGTGTTGTTCCAGGAGACAGCCAGGTCACAGTAAGTTGGAAAGAAACCCCCGGCGTTGAATACTGGATTTTTGCGGCACCCAACAATCCCAACTTGAGTTTAAGCAATTGGCTAGCCACTTCAGGTTCCACGTATCGACTCAAGGTGACATCTCCCTATGTTGTCAGTGGCCTGATCAATGGCACGCCCTATTCATTTTTCATGACGGGCAGAATCAACAGCGGCCCTGGTGGCGATGCCACACCAACGGTTGCAGCCACGCCGCGCTTAGCAGGCACCGAATGGGCGGTATCAAGCACATTGAACACCGGCACGCCGGCCGGCCTCACTTATGGCAGCTACACAGACACCGCAACCAACACAGTGCAGTACACCTACTTGGCGGTAGGCAATGGCGGCAAAATGTTCAGAGCGGCAGACTTGAACACTTGGACGGCCATCACGCCTGTTGTCAGCGCTAACTTGAATGCTGCCGAATATGGCTTCGCCAAATTTATCGCAGTTGGCGCAGAGGGCAACATCCTTTACAGCCCCGACACCAAAACTTGGACGCAGTCCGCCAAAATCACCACTCAAAATTTGAACGCCGTTGCAGCCAGTACCAGCTTAGCCGTTGCAGTCGGTGACAACGGCGCCATTGTGACCAGCAAGGATGCGATCACTTGGACGATGGCTACCAGTGTGCCAACGTCAAGCAACTTGTATGGCATTTCGTATACAAGCGCAGGCACTTGGGCGGCCGTCGGTGATGGCGGCACCATTCTGACCAGCGGCGATGGTTTGACATGGGCAGCCCAAAACTCAGGCACGCAAGCCAAGCTCAATGCAATGGGCTCAATAGCAACGGTCACTGCCAATTTGACCAGCAATCAATTCATTGTTGTTGGCGCCAATGGCACTGTTTTGAGCAGCCCTGATGCCATTTCATGGACAGTTCAAAGTGCCAATACAACTGCGAATCTCAATGCACTTTCCTCCACCAATCAGTTCTTGGCGGTCGGATCAGGCGGCACAGTTGTCACCAGCATGGATGGCATTACTTGGAAGTCACAGGCCAGTCAAACCACCGCCAATCTCACCAATTTGTTAAGAGCTCAAAACATCTACATCGCTGTTAACAATACGGGTGGCATCATTTACTCCAAATAAACTCAGCTGCGCTGCATCACCCTTGCTCTACAAAAAAGGCCATCAATTGATGGCCTTTTTTTCAGTATTAGCCTTCAATATGCAGTTCTTGAATTTTGCGAGTGATGGTATTGCGACCAATACCCAATTTGACAGCCGCTTCGATGCGTCGTCCGCGGGTAGTGGCCAGCGCTGCTTGAATGAGCAAAGATTCAAAGCGTCTGGTCAGAACGTCCCACACGTCTTGACGATCTGTTCCCAGCAACTGCAAAGCCTCTACCTCTAAGGCGCTCTCCCAACCTGCATGGGCGCCTAAGTTAACGAGCGCGGGAGTTGACCCCATAGCAGCTGAGACAGTTGTGCCCTCGCTCAATGGGACAGACTCTCCCGCAGAACTTGTAGCTTGAGGGCCCGCATGGATGGCATTGTTGGACGACAAAACTTCAGGGGGCAGATCCTTGGCCTCGATCATTTGGGCTGGCGCCATAACGGTCAGCCAATGGCAAATGTTTTCAAGTTGGCGCACGTTGCCAGGGAAATTAAATTGCCCCAAAATTTCAAGTGCTTGCTCTGAAATTCGCTTGGGCTCAACGCCCAATTGCTGTGCACTTTGCAACAAGAAGTGCTTGGTTAAAACTTGAACGTCTTCTCTGCGTTCGCGCAATGCTGGCAAACGCAGACGAATGACATTCAGGCGGTGAAACAAGTCTTCGCGGAAAACACCTTCTTTCACACGTTGTTCCAAATCTTGGTGCGTGGCAGCGATGACTCGCACATTGGCCTTCACCGAACTGTGCCCACCCACTCTGTAAAAATGCCCGTCCGACAAAACGCGCAGCAAACGTGTCTGAAGGTCAAAAGGCATGTCACCAATTTCATCTAAAAACAGAGTGCCGCCTTCTGCTTGTTCAAACCTGCCACGGCGCGAGGTTTGAGCGCCAGTGAAAGCACCTCGCTCATGACCGAATAGCTCACTCTCTAGCAGGTCTTTCGGAATGGCAGCGGTATTGATGGCCACAAAGGGGCCATTGGCTCTGGGCGAATGCTTGTGCAATGCTCGCGCCACCAGCTCCTTACCGGAGCCAGACTCGCCAGTGATCATGACCGTCACATTGCTTTGCGACAGACGACCGATGGCCCTGAAAACATCCTGCATGGCCGGAGCTTGTCCCAGCATTTCTGGCGTCGCCGCCATGAGTTCCTCGGCCACTTCCTCGCGCTGGCTCTCGTCTAAGGCACGTCGAATGAGTTCGATGGCCTTGGGCAAATCAAAAGGCTTGGGCAGGTATTCAAAAGCGCCATTTTGAAAAGCTGAAACGGCACTGTCCAAATCAGAAAAAGCCGTCATGATGATGACGGGCAAAGCGGGCAGCTGCAACTTGACTTGCGTCAACAAATCCAAACCCGATCCACCAGGCATGCGGATGTCACTGACCAACACCTGAGGGCCTTCACTGCCGTCTTCTGTGGCCAGCGCTGCAAGAACTTCACGCGGATTGGTAAAGCTGCGTGTACTCAAGCCTTCGCGAAGGAGTGCCTTCTCTAAGACGAATCGGATGGATTGGTCATCGTCTACGATCCAGATAGGCTTCATGTGACTTAACTTTCTCTAAAAGGAATGCACTGTCTGCCATCAGATCAGGGCAACGGAATCAAAATTTTGAAATCTGTTCGACCTGGCACGCTCTCACACTCGATCATGCCGTGGTGCTGCTGAACAAAGGTCTGTGCCAAAGTAAGACCTAAGCCAGAGCCGCCCTCTCTTCCAGAGATCAGTGGGAAGAAAATTCGGTCCTTGATCGAGTCTGGAACACCAGGCCCGTTGTCTATCACATGCAATTCCAAT
>CANFJC010000153.1 GCA_947447245.1 Comamonadaceae bacterium | reverse complement strand
GGCTGCTCAAGTTGAAGGGCTGGCCTGCAATTTCATAAGCTTCAGTTTCTAGCTTCAAAATACGTTGGCCCAAGGCTTGGCTTTGTGCGGCCAATGTGGGGCCATCAATCAGCACGCCATTGCGTTCAATGCGAAACAAGGCTTCGCTGGTGGCAATTTCGATGTCATAAATGGCACGCAGTTTGGCATCGGCTTGTATGCGAGGCCACAGCACACCATGGACATCCAAACACTGATCAGAGTCTTCGCAAGAATATTCAGAAGCTTTGTCCACGTCCACCTGAGCAAAAGAAATTTGATGCACCCCTTTGCCGCACATGTCTTCGTAAGTCAAACCCGTGCGGCCAACATGCCGCAATGCCAAACTGGTCAGGTTGTGCGGCTTGTGAACTTCCAACACATAACTTTGCAGCATGGTGTCATGCGCATAGCCGCGCACCTCAATGCCTTGATTGGCAAACACATGCCGGTCGTATTTAATGTGCTGGCCCACCTTGAGCTTGAGTGGGTTTTCAAGCCAGGGCTTGAGCTTGGCCAGAACTTCCTGCAAGGGCAACTGCACAGGCGCATCAGGGCCTTCATGTCGCAAGGGCAGATAGGCTGCCTCACCCGCTTTGACACTCCAGCTGATGCCCACCAAATCGGCACGCATGGCATCGAGGGATGTGGTCTCGGTGTCAATGGCCACACACTCTGCGGCCTCTAGCCTGGGCAACCACGCGTTGAATTGATCCCAAGTCAAAATGGTTTCATAGTCTTTGTCGCCCGTGACCGTGACAACCGGTTCTGGCTCGGCAAACAAATCGTCCATGGGCACGAATGCAGATTTGGCAGGCGCACCTTCGCCACGGCTTCTGACCAAACCTTTGAAACCGTACTTTTCATAGAAGGCCAACAAGTCGGCCTCGTTGGGCGGCGCCAAACGGATGGTTTCCAGGGAGGGCAGCTCGGGCACATAGGCCTTCAAATCGCAATCGGTGCGAATTTTCAAAAGCTGACGGCCAGTTGGCAACCAATCTACGGCCTTGCGCAAATTTTCACCCACCACCCCTTTGACTTGATCGGCATTGAGCATCAGCTTGTCGAGGGAGCCATATTCAAGCAAAAGTTTGACCGCCGTTTTGGGGCCTACTTTTTGCACGCCTGGCACATTGTCGACCGTGTCACCCACCAAAATTTGATAGTCCAACATCAGGCTTGCAGGCACACCAAACTCTTCTTGAACACCCGCCAAGTCGCGGCGTTTGCCATTCATGGTGTCAATGATGGTGATGTGTTCGTTCACCAATTGGGCCAGGTCCTTGTCGCCACTTGAAACCACCACCTCAATGCCTTGAGCTGAGCCCACTGCAGCCAGGGTGCCAATCACATCATCGGCTTCAACGCCTGGCACATCCAAGACTTTCCAACCCATCAAACGCACCAGTTCATGGATCGGCTGAATTTGCGAGCGCAAATCGTCGGGCATGGGGCTTCTGTTTTGTTTGTATTCTGGGTAGATGTCGTCGCGAAAGGTGGGGCCCTTGGCATCAAACACACACACCGCAAAGTCTGCGGGAATGTCTTTACGAAGGCGCTCCATCATGTTGATCATGCCTCGGATCGCGCCGGTGGCAGGACTGCTTGGGTCGCCTGGCACTGCCCGCAAATCAGGCATGGCATGAAAGGCTCGATAGAGATAGCTGGAACCGTCCACCAGCAAAAGGGTTTTCTTGTCGCTCATGCCCCAATTGTGCCTGTCCTCGGGCAGTTTTGCCGCAGGAAAGTCTGTCAAATTTGGCGCCAACACCCTCTACAATCCCTGCATGCATTTCGCCATGCCTTCGGGCGCCAATTTCACCCTTTCGAACTCACGCTAAGCCATGGCTGTTTTTACGCCCGTTACTGAAGAGCAAGCAGCACTGCTGATGTCCCAATTAGGTTTAGGTGAACTGACCGATTTAAGGGGCATTGAGGGCGGCATCGAAAACACCAATTACTTTGCCACCACCGACTTGGGCGAATATGTCCTCACTTTGTTCGAGCGCCTGAACCACGAACAATTGCCCTTTTATCTGTTTCTGATGAAACACTTGGCAGAAAAAGGCATTCCTGTGCCCAACCCTGCTGCCAATCAAGATGGCGACATCCTGCACACCCTTTGCGACAAACCTGCCGCTGTGGTCAATCGGCTTCTAGGTAAAAGCCAACTGGCCCCAGACGCCGCTCACTGTGCCGAGGTCGGCGCCATGTTGGCACGCATGCATTTGGCAGGTGAAGACTACAACCGCAGCCAACCCAACTTAAGGGGCTTGGCTTGGTGGAACGACACTGTGCCCGTCGTGCTGCCCTTCTTGGATGAAAGCCAAGCTCGGCTTTTGCAAAGCGAGTTGGCCTATCAAAATCACATTGCACAAGGTGCCGCTTATCAAGCCCTGCCCAAAGGCCCCGTCCATGCCGACCTCTTTCGTGACAACGTGATGTTTGAAGGTGAAAAGCTCACCGGCTTCTTTGACTTTTACTTCGCTGGCAATGACACTTGGTTGTTTGACTTGTCGGTGTGCATGAATGATTGGTGCATCGATTTAAACTCAGGCGAGCACGCACCTGACAGGGCCTTGGCCATGCTGAATGCTTACCAAGAAGTGCGGCCTCTGCGTCCCGCAGAGAGACAACTTTTGCCAGCCATGCTGCGCGCTGGCGCACTGCGATTTTGGATTTCTCGGCTTTGGGATTTTTATTTACCCAGAGACGCTGCCATGCTGAAACCACACGATCCCACCCACTTTGAACGGGTATTGCGGGCTCGTTTGACTTCGCCCTTTAAGCTCTGGGTATGAAGTTACAAATCGTACCGGCCAAGCAGGGTCTGCTCTGGGTCAAACAAGGCATCCGAACTTTCTGGCGTCAACCACTGGCCTTCACGGGCTTGTTCTTTTTGTTCATGGCATGGGTTTCTGTTTTGTCCATGGTTCCATTTATTGGCGCGGCGCTGGCCCTGCTCATTTTGCCAGCTGCCACATTAGGTCTCATGGTCGCCACCGAACAGGCAGCCTCTGGCAAGTTTCCCATGCCCACTGTCATGTTGGTGGCCTTTCGTGCAGGACAACTGCGACTCAAGGCCATGATGGTTTTAGGTTCCCTGTATGCCCTGAGTTTTTTGGCCGTCATGGGCATTTCGGCCCTCGTCGATGGCGGCGCATTTGCCAGGGTCTATCTGGCCAATGCGCCCATCACACCTGAGGTCGTCAACGACGCCGACTTTCAGGCAGCCATGTGGCTGGCCACGATCTTGTACGTCCCTTTGTCAATGCTGTTTTGGCACGCGCCGGCTTTGGTGCACTGGCACGGCGTGCCACCCATCAAAAGCCTGTTTTTCAGCGCAGTGGCATGCTGGCGCAATTTAGGTGCATTTGCTTTGTATCTGTTGGCTTGGGCCGGCGTGTTTGTGGCGGGTGCCACGGTCATCCTTGTCATCAGCAGCGCCTTAGGTGGCAACGATTTAACGGGCGCCGTTCTCATGCCTGGCGCATTGCTCATGGCCGCCATGTTTTTCACATCGGTTTACTACAGTGTGAAAGACTGTTTTGACTTGCCCGAGCCAGGCAGCGAGCACCAAGCCTAATACATCAATGGTGATGGCCATGTGCACCATGAACATGGCGATGTTCAATTTCCTCTGGAATGGCAGCACGCACATCCATGACATTCAATTGAAACTGTAAAACCTGACCCGCCCAAGGATGGTTGCCATCCAACATCACGGTGTCGCCTTTGATTTTCAAGACATTGAAAATGGCTTCACGGCCATCGGGTGTTCGGCCTCGCAATTGCCCCCCCACCTTCACGCCAGGCGGGAAATCTTTCTTGGGCATGGTTTGCAACAAGCTTTCATCGCGCTCACCGAAGGCATCGGCAGCACTCAGTACCAAGGTGGTTTGATAGCCTTTGTCTTGGCCATCCAGCGCCTCTTCAATTTTGGGCAAGGTGTTTTCATAACCACCATGCAAATAAGCCATGGGCTCCTCTGCAGCTTCTAACAATTTGCCATTGGCATCGGACACCTTGTATTTCAAGGTCACGACAGTGTCTTTTTCAATTTTCATGCGGTTCTCTTCCTTCTGCTCTAAATTATTCCACAGGTGTGAGCTTGGCAACCGACAAGGCCAGCCACTTCACACCATGTCTTGGGAAATTCACTTGGGCCCGCGCATCTGCGCCAGCGCCCTCCACGGCCAAAACCAGACCCTCACCAAACTTGGTGTGAAACACTTTCATGGCCACTTTGATGCCATGCGATGGCTCTGCTTTTTGCACAGGCACAGGCGGGCTTTTGTAAGTATCTGCCGAACTCAAACTGCTGTGGCCCCATGCAGGCTTGGCTTGAAACGCTTGGGCTGGAGATGTCCAACCACCGCCCAAGCCACTGGCAAAGCCTGGATTCTTAGGTGTGATCCATTTCAGGCATTCTTCAGGCAATTCATCCAAAAAACGGCTCTTCAGGTTGTAGCGGGTTTGGCCATGCAGCATGCGCGTTTGCGAGTGACTGAGGTACAAGCGTTTGCGTGCACGCGTAATGGCCACGTACATCAGGCGGCGCTCTTCTTCCAAACCATCGTAGTCGTTCATCGAGTTTTCGTGAGGAAACAAGCCCTCCTCCAAGCCCGATATAAATACCGCGTCAAATTCCAAACCTTTGCTGGCATGCACCGTCATCAGTTGAATGGCATCCTCACCGGCTTGTGCTTGATTGTCACCGGCCTCCAAGGCAGCATGCGTTAAGAAAGCCGCCAGTGGCGACATCACTTCACCATCTTCTGCATTGGGCGCCATCTCAGAAGCTGTGGCCTCGGCGTCTCTGCCAAAGCCTTCTTGCGTGACAAAGCTTTCTGCAGCATTGACCAACTCTTCCAAGTTTTCAACGCGATCAGCGCCTTCTTTTTCAGTTTTGTAATGCTCAATCAATCCGGTTTTTTCCAAGACCAATTCGATGATCTCACGCAGTGTCATGCCTGGTGTTTGTTCTCGCATGACATCGATCATGGCCACAAAGCCAGCCAACTTAGCGCCAGCTTTGCCGGCCGTGGTACTCACCGCATCGTGCAAAGAACAGCCCAAGCCTTTGGCCGCATCTTGCAACTGCTCCACACTGCGAGCGCCAATGCCTCGGGGTGGAAAATTCACAATGCGCAAGAAACTGGTGTCGTCGTTGGCATTTTCTAAAATGCGCAAATAGGCCAGCGCGTGCTTAATTTCAGCACGCTCAAAAAATCGCAGACCGCCATACACTTTGTAAGGCACCCCTGCATTGAACAGCGCCGTTTCCATCACGCGACTCTGCGCATTGCTGCGGTAGAGCACGGCCACTTCCTTGCGAGTCAAACCATCGCCTTTGACCAATTGACGAATCTCATCGACCAACCATTGCGCTTCTGCAAAATCGCTGGTGGACTCATACACACGCACAGGCTCACCCGCACCTTGGTCGGTGCGCAAGTTTTTGCCCAAACGATTTTTATTATTGCCAATGAGGGCATTGGCAGAATCCAAAATGTTGCTGTAGCTTCGGTAGTTTTGCTCTAGCTTGATTTGGTGCTGCACACCAAATTCCCGCACAAAGTCGGCCATGTTGCCAACGCGAGCGCCTCGGAATGCGTAAATACTTTGGTCGTCGTCTCCCACTGCCAGCACCGCACTGCCATGCTCAGCGGGCAAGCCTGCAATCATTTTGATCCAAGCGTATTGCAATTTGTTGGTGTCTTGAAACTCGTCGATCAGCACATGTTTAAAGCGAGATCGGTAGTGCAAGCGGATCGAGTCGTTGTCACGCAGCAACTCATACGAGCGCAACATCAACTCGCCAAAGTCCACCACACCTTCGCGCTGGCACTGGTCTTCGTAGAGTTGGTAGATGTCGACTTTGCGGCGGGTTTCATCGTCCCGCACATCCACATCTTTGGGACGCATTCCATCTTCTTTGCAACCCGCAATGAACCACTGCAATTGCTTGGGTGGAAAACGCTCATCGTCGACATTGTGTTGTTTGCACAATCGCTTGATGGCCGACAACTGGTCTTGGGTGTCCAAAATTTGGAAAGTTTGCGGCAAGTTGGCCATTTTGTAATGGGCTCGCAAAAACCGGTTGCACAGGCCATGAAAAGTGCCAATCCACATGCCCCTCACATTGACGGGCAGCATGGCCTGCAGCCGGAGCATCATCTCTTTGGCAGCCTTGTTGGTGAAAGTCACCGCCAGCACCCCGCCCGATGCCACTTGGGAAGTCTGTAATAACCAAGCAATACGGGTGGTCAATACCCGGGTTTTGCCAGACCCCGCCCCCGCCAAAATAAGGGCCGATTCAGAGGGAAGCGTGACAGCCCTCAATTGCTCGGGGTTCAGGTTGCTCAAAAGGGGCGTTGGGTCATGCATCCCCCAATTGTAGAAACTCCTGGCGCCTGGTTTTGAAATTGCAAAACAAAACGGGTAGAATCAGCCACCGGGCCCAAGATTCTTGCGCCCGGTTTTTTTTGCCCAAAATTTGGCAGTCAAAACCGGCCAAGCCAAGCGCTCACTCGTTCTTTCAACGATCCTTTTGGAGCTTGGTTAAATGGAAATTTTTGATTACGACAACATCTTGTTGCTACCCCGCAAATGCCGCGTGGAAAGCCGTTCTGAATGCGACGCTGGCGTAGAGCTAGGCGGCCGTAAATTCCGCCTCCCCGTGGTTCCGGCCAACATGAAGACGGTGGTGAACGAGAAGATTTGCACCTGGATGGCGCAAAACGGCTACTTCTACGTCATGCACCGCTTCGACCTCGACAACGTCAAATTTGTGCGCGACATGCATGCCAAAGGGCTTTTCGCTTCGATTTC
>CANFJC010000152.1 GCA_947447245.1 Comamonadaceae bacterium | reverse complement strand
GGTTTTAGGCCTGCCGCCCGTTTGGTACAAAAGCGCCGCCTACCGTTCACGCACTGTGCTTGAACCTCGCAAGGTTTTGGCTGACTTTGGGGTTGCCTTGCCGCAAAGCACCCGCATTCGCGTTTGGGACTCGACTGCCGAAGTTCGCTATTTGGTCTTGCCCAAACGCCCCACGGGAACAGAGAATTTGTCGCAAACAGAACTTGCGGCTTTGGTCACTCGAGACGCCATGATTGGGACGGCACTGTTATGAACGGCGTTCACGACATGGGCGGCCAGCAAGGTTTTGGCCCCGTTCTATTAGAAGAGGCCGAGCCTTTGTTTCACGCAGACTGGGAAAGTCGGGCCATGGCCATGACCGTGGCCATGGGCGCCAGCGGGCAATGGAACATTGACCTGAGCCGCTCTGCCCGAGAGTCATTGCCCCCCGCCGTCTATTTGTCCAGCACCTATTACGAAATTTGGATTCGGGGCTTGGAAAAACTTTTGTTGGAACGCAGCATGGTGACGCAGGCAGAGCTTGATGCGGGCCAGTTGATCACGCCGCCCGTCAAAGTCAACAAGGTGCTAACCCGTGACACTGTGGACGCGGCCTTGAAAGCGGGCAGCCCCACCGAGCGCCCCATCGCTCAGGCCGCCTTGTTCAAAGTGGGCCAAAAAGTACGCGCTCTCAATATGCATCCGCAAGGGCACACCCGATTACCTCGCTATGTACGCGGCCATGTGGGCACCATTGTCAGCTTGCATGGCGGACATGTTTTGCCTGACCAGCACACCCTTCGCGCATTGCCGCCCTTCAACGTGGCCGTTGAATGGCTCTACACCGTGGTCTTTGACGGCATCACCTTGTGGGGTGCTGGCAGCGACCCCACCGTGGAGGTCACTGTGGACGCATGGGAGTCTTATTTAGAAGCCGCCGCCTAACATCAATGCAAGCACAGCCATGCAAAACACCCAACTGACCCTTGAAGACATTGCCCAACAGTGCGGCGGCGAAATGCCCTTGCCAGCGCAAGAGTCCAATGGCACTGTCTTTACAGAGCCTTGGCAAGCGCACGCTTTTGCCATGACGCTGCAGTTGCACGAAAAGGGCTTGTTCACTTGGACGGAGTGGGCTGCTGCGTTGACGGATGAAATTCGCAAAGCGCAGTCCGCAGGCGATGCAGACACCGGAACCACGTATTACACCCACTGGTTGAATGCTTTGGAGGCCATGGTGCTGACCAAGCAACTGGGCACCGCCGATCAAATTCATGATTTAGAACACGCATGGGAAGCTGCTGCAGCAAGAACGCCGCACGGTCAGCCCATCGTCTTAGAAAATTAAGGCTCTGGGGTGTCGGTGTCTAATTGTCCCAAGACCAATTGACGCCTTGCTTGTTCCGCCAAAGCTTGGTATTTGCGTTTGAAGGCGTCCAAGTTTTCTTCTTCTAACTCTTCCAAATCCAGCAGTGCATTGTGCGCACCGTGCGTTGCCCGGATCAGTTCATCCAGCTTCACTTGGATGGCCTCTGTGTCCCGGTTCTGCGTGTTTTGAATTAAGAAGACCATCAAAAAAGTGATGATGGTGGTACCGGTGTTGATGACCAATTGCCAGGTATCACTGAATGCAAACAAGGGGCCTGTGATGATCCAAACCCCTATGACACCCACCGCCATGGAGAAGGTGCGCGGCTTGCCACACACATGGGCCACTTTTTTGGCGAAATTGGCATAGGCATTGTTTTGAGACATGGGAGACTTCTTTCGGAATACAAACACACCGCTATGATGCGCCCATCATTCAGAAAATTAAAGCTTGAAATTTCCACTTCTTCCCGTTGCCGCCCTTTTGATCAGTTTGATCACCCTGTGTGCGGGCACATCCTTGGCCAAAGGCTTGTTTCCCTTTGTGGGTGCTGAAGGCACCACCACCTACCGCCTGGTGTTTTCCACGCTCTTGCTGATGGCCTTTTGGCGACCTTGGCGCAGAACCTGGACTTGGGCTGAGGCACCTATCCTGTTGTTGTTTGGCGCAACACTGGGCGTCATGAATTTGTTGTTTTACAGCGCCATCAAAACCGTGCCCTTTGGCTTGGCCATCGCTGTTGAATTCACCGGGCCCTTGGCCGTTGCTTTGTGGTCTTCCAAAAAACCGCTCGACTTTGTGTGGATTGTTTTGGCCGTTACGGGCATGGGCTTGATCTTGCCACTTGACAACACCTTGGGCACAGAACTTCAAGCTGCTGCCATCGATCCGCTGGGAATTGCTTTTGCCTTAGGCGCTGGTGCATGTTGGGCTGTCTACATTGTTGTGGGCCAACGCGTGGCCGATCGCATCGGTGCATTGGCCACACCCATGGGCATGTTGGTGGCGGCTTTGCTGGTGACCCCTGTTGGCATCCGTGTGGCGGGCACTTCCTTGTTAAATCCAGAGTGGATGTTGGCTGGCTTAGGCATTGCTTTGTTGTCGAGTGCCATTCCCTACAGCTTAGAAATGTATTCACTCAAACACTTGCCCAAACAAACCTTCAGCATTTTGCTCAGTTTAGAGCCCGCTGTAGGCGCTTTGGCGGGTTGGCTGGTTCTTTCAGAACTACTCAGCACACAGCAACTGTGTGCCATCTGCTTGATCATGCTTGCTTCGATGGGAAGCGCCATGACGGCGGGTCAGCGAATGCCAGACAAAGTCGACCATTAAATATCGATGTTGCCGGCGCGCAGCGCGTTGCTTTCAATGAAGTGACGGCGTGGCTCGACCTCGTCGCCCATCAGCATGGTAAAGACCCGATCGGCTTCAATGGCGTCGTCAATTTGCACGCGAAGCAAACGACGAACCGTGGGGTCCATGGTGGTTTCCCACAACTGCGCGGGGTTCATCTCACCCAAGCCTTTGTAACGCTGACGGCTGGTGGTGCGCTCGGCTTCACCGATAAGCCAATGCATGGCTTGGCGGAAGTCGTTGGTCTTTTCTTCTTTTTGTCTCTCGCCTTCACCGCGCATGACTTTGGCGCCTTCACCCAGCAAGCCGCGGAAGGTGTTGGCCGCTTCAGCCAATGCACCGTAGTCGGCACCGTGCACGAAATCTTGCGTGATGACGCTGCTCTTGATGTTGCCGTGATGCCGGCGGCTGATGCGCAGCAAGGGCTTGTCGGTGCGCACGTCAAACTCAGCGCTCACTTCGGCAGGAATGCCGGTGGTATTGAGTTCGCGCAATTTGGCTTGCAATGCGGGGGCACATTCAGCAGCAAGATCTAAGTTGTCCAAGTTGAGGGCCACGCCATCTGCAATAGCGCGCAAGGCTTCAGCGTCCATGAAATTAGACAAGCGCTGAATGACTGCTTCGGCCACTTGGTGCTTGCGCGCCAAGGACTCGAGTGTGTCGCCGCTGAGCAGTTGCGGAGAAGCACCGCCAGTTGCAATGCTGGCGTCTTTCAAAGCGATGCGCAGCAAGAAACTGTCGAGTGCGGGCGCATCTTTCAAATACAACTCTTCTTTGCCAGCCTTCACTTTGTAAAGGGGTGGTTGTGCAATGTAAATATGACCACGCTCCACCAAGTCAGGCATTTGTCGGTAGAAGAAGGTGAGCAGCAAGGTGCGAATGTGCGCACCGTCAACGTCGGCATCGGTCATGATGATGATGCGGTGGTAGCGCAATTTGTCGACATTGAAGTCGTCGGTGCCGCTCTTGCCAGAGTCTGCGGTGACTTTGCCAATGCCGGTGCCAAGCGCTGTGATGAGCGTGACAATTTCAGTGCTGGTCAGCAACTTTTCGTAACGTGCTTTTTCGACGTTCAAGATCTTGCCGCGCAGCGGCAGAATGGCTTGGAATTTACGGTCACGTCCCTGCTTGGCGGAGCCACCGGCGGAGTCGCCCTCGACGATGTAAATTTCGCAAAGCGCTGGATCTTTTTCTTGGCAGTCGGCCAATTTGCCGGGCAAACCCATGCCATCCAACACGCCTTTGCGACGCGTCATTTCGCGGGCTTTGCGAGCGGCTTCGCGAGCGCGCGCAGCTTCAACAATTTTGCCGCACAAAATTTTGGCGTCGTTGGGACGCTCTTCTAAAAAGTCGCCCAATGCTTTGGCCACAATGTCTTCTACGGGTGCGCGCACTTCGCTCGATACCAATTTGTCTTTGGTCTGGCTTGAGAATTTAGGTTCAGGCACTTTCACGCTTAAGACGCAGCACAAACCTTCGCGCATGTCGTCGCCACTGACTTCAACCTTTTGCTTTTTGGCAATTTCATTTTTCTCAATGTACTTGCCAATCACGCGTGTCATGGCCGCGCGCAAACCTGTGAGGTGGGTGCCGCCATCACGCTGAGGAATGTTGTTGGTGAAGCACAAAACGTTTTCGTTGTAGCCATCGTTCCATTGCATGGCCACTTCCACACCAATGCTGGTGCCGGGAATGCCGCCATAAGAATCGGCTGGACGCTCACCCAATGCAATGAAGGCATTGGGGTGCAACACTTTTTTATTGGCGTTGATAAAGTCAACAAAGCCTTTGACACCGCCGGCGCCAGAAAAGTCGTCTTCCTTGCCTGTGCGCTCGTCTTTCAATCGGATGCGCACACCGTTGTTCAAGAAGCTGAGTTCGCGCAAACGCTTGGCCAATATTTCGTAATGGAAATCGTGGTTCTGCGTGAAGATGTCGGTGTCGGGCAAAAAGTGAACTTCGGTGCCGCGCTTTTCAGTAGCGCCCGTGACTTTCATGGGCGAGACTTCAACGCCATCGACCATTTCAAGCAAGCGGTTTTGCACGAAACCTTTGGCAAATTCAATTTGATGGACTTTGCCTTCGCGGCGCACGGTGAGGCGCAACCACTTGCTGAGCGCATTCACGCAACTCACGCCCACGCCGTGTAAACCACCAGAAACTTTGTAACTGTTTTGATTGAATTTGCCGCCAGCGTGCAATTCAGTGAGGGCAATTTCAGATGCTGAACGCTTGGGCTCATGCTTGTCATCCATCTTCACGCCGGTGGGAATGCCACGGCCGTTGTCGGTCACACTGATGGAGTTGTCTGAGTGGATGGTGACCACGATGTCATCACAGTGGCCGGCCAATGATTCGTCGATGGAATTGTCAACCACCTCGAATACCAAGTGGTGCAAGCCTGTGCCGTCAGACGTGTCGCCGATGTACATGCCAGGGCGCTTGCGAACGGCTTCCAAGCCTTCCAAAATTTGGATGGAACCCTCGCCATAACCCTCAGAGGCACCCGCTTGATTGGTATCGATGGTGGGTTGCAGCGTGGTGAATTCTTCTGCAGCGGGTTTATTTTCTTCGGTCATTTTTACTTTTCTCTAACTCTTGAATGGCCGAAACCCGCGAATCAACGCGGGTTTCGAAAGGCACTTCTTGGGGTCTTTTTATGACCTTCAATCAGCTCTGGCCTTAAATGCGCATGGGCATCACCACGTATTTGAACTGGTCGTTTTCTGGGATGGTGATGAGTGCAGAGCTGTTGGCATCGGCCAAGTCAATGCGCACCATGTCTTGGCCCATGTTGGTCAGCACATCGATGATGTAAGTGACGTTGAAGCCAATTTCAATGCTGTCGCCAGCGTAGTCAATGTCGAGTTCGTCCACCGCCTCTTCTTGTTCGGCGTTGGTAGACGCCACACGCAAAGTGCCGGGGTCCAAATTCAAACGTACCCCTTTGAATTTGTCGCTGGTCAAAATGGCGGTGCGCTGCAAGCAAGACAGCAGGGCTTGACGGCCCAGCGTGAGGTTGTTGCGGTGGCCTTTGGGAATGACACGGTTGTAATCGGGGAACTTGCCTTCCACGAGTTTGGTGACAAACTCCATGCCACCAAAACTGAACTTGGCTTGGTTGTTGGCAAATTGCATGTCGATGGCGCCTTCGGCATCGCTTAACAAGCGCTGCATTTCGAGCACGGTTTTGCGGGGCAAAATAACTTCTTGTTTGTTGGGCACATCGGTGTCTAAGGTGGCCGAAGCAAACGCCAAACGGTGACCATCGGTGGACACCAAAGACAACTGCTTGCCTTCAGCCACAAACAAAATGCCGTTCAAGTAATAGCGGATGTCGTGCACGGCCATGGCAAAAGACACTTGGCTGAGCAGCTGCTTGAGGGTTTTTTGCGGCACGCTGAACACGGGGCCAAAGCTGGCGGCTTCTTGCACCAACGGAAAGTCTTCGGCTGGCAGTGTTTGCAGTGTGAATTTGGATTTGCCACCCTTCAAAATCAATTTGCTTTGGCTGGACTCTAAGCTGACGGTTTGATCGGAAGGCATGGTTCGCAAAATGTCGATCAGTTTGCGTGCACCCACCGTGGTGGTGAAGTCGCCGGCATCGCCATCCATTTCGGCGGTGGTGCGAATTTGGATTTCAAGATCGCTGGTGGTCAACTGCAGTGCTTTACCTGTTTTGCGAATCAACACATTGGCCAAAACAGGCAATGTGTGACGACGTTCAACGATGCCAGAAACGGATTGCAAAACCGACAGCAATTTGTCTTGGGTGGCCTTCAGTACGATCATGTCTTCCTCTGTTTTAGGGGGCCCCGATTTGGAATTCGGGCGCCCCTTGATTTTCGCTGATTTTTGGCCGCAAATTGAGCTTTTGGCCGCTTAATTCAGCATTCTTTAGGGGGGCTCAGCCACCCACCCCAAACTTAGCCTTTGAGGGTTTGTTCCAAAACGTGCAATTGTTGGTTCAGCTCGGTCAATTGCTGGCGTTCTGCGCTGATTTTTCGAACCGCGTGCAACACCGTGGTGTGATCGCGTCCGCCAAACAATTCGCCAATTTCAGGCAGGCTTTTTTGCGTCAACTCTTTGGCCAAGTACATGGCAATCTGACGCGGCCGCGCAATGCTGGCCGGGCGCTTTTTGGAATACATGTCGGCGACCTTGATCTTGTAGTAGTCG
>CANFJC010000151.1 GCA_947447245.1 Comamonadaceae bacterium | reverse complement strand
ATTTGGGCGTCTGTGGGCTTGGGGTTGTTTGCTAGCAAGCCCGCAGTGGCCATGATCATTCCGGGCGTACAAAATCCGCATTGCAGTGCATGGCAATTTGAAAAAGCAACTTGAATGGGGTGCAAGTTAGCGCCCTTGGCCAAACCCTCGATGGTTGTAATCTGTGCGCCATTGGCTTGCACAGCCAACACGGTGCAAGATTTAACCGCGTCACCGTTCATGAGGACGGTGCAGCAACCGCATTGGCTGGTGTCGCAACCTACGTGCGTGCCGGTTAGCTTCAAATTGTCACGCAAGACATCTGCGAGTAAAGCACGGTCTTCTACTTCAAGCGTGTGGTCATTGCCATTGATGTTCAGTGATATGTGGCTCATGGTGTTCAATTTAAATTTAGGCTAAGCTAGAGACGGCTTGGGCATACAAGGTGTTGACCAAGTGAGCTCGATAAGCAGAAGGGGCATGTATATCGTCTAGCACGCTGTCGTGTACAAAACGCAAATCTTTGGGCACAGTACCAGCAGCGACTTCTGCTTCGTGCCATCGGCAAACACAGTCTGTTGCGCCTGTCACTGCAACTCGCCATTGGTCCTTGGATATTTGTGCGACAAAAACGCCTGCCATGGCATAACCGGTAGCGGCGTGCCGGAACTTGGCGTAGGCGCTTTTCATAGGCTTGTTAAAACGAAGACCTTCTATGACTTCGTCACTTGCCAGCGCAGTGGCAAACATGCCCAAGAAAAAATCATCGGCAGCAATTTCGCGTTTTTGAGTTTTGATGGTGGCATTGAGTCCTAGAACAGCTGCTGGGTAATCGGCAGCAGGGTCGTTGTTGGCCACAGAACCACCAAGGGTGCCTCGGGCACGGACCTGCGGATCACCAATCATGCCTGCCAGTTCGACCAAGCCGCGGCTGAATTGGCGCACCTCGGAATGCCGTGAAACGCTTTGGTGTGTGGCGCCGGCGCCGATCCACAACTGATGGCCTTCAACTCGAATGTCACGCCATCCGGGTAAGCCCGTGATGTCAATGAGTTCGTCGACTTGGATCAATCGATGCTTTAAGGACGGAATGAGTGTCATGCCGCCCGATAAGAGGCGAGTTGCATCACTGCGGGTTAAAGCCGCGCTGGCCTGTTCGACAGACTGTGCTTTTTGATAGTGGAAGGCGTACATGTTGAACCGTAAAAATGGAAGACCTATCGTGCAGTCAAAATTCAAGATCGCGCTTAGACTGTACTTGAGCGTATTTCAAAACATCTCAAACAGACATAATTGACTTGAGATGAACCAATAAATGATACCAAAGGTGAGCTACATGAGTGGTGCTTTAAGTGGATTAAAGATCCTTGACTTGACCAGTGTGCTGATGGGGCCATTTGCCACGCAGATTTTGGCGGACATGGGGGCGGATGTGATCAAAATCGAGCCCCCCGCTGGGGATACCGTTCGAGGCATTGGTCCGATGCGAAATCCGGGCATGGGCTCTAATTTTTTGCATGTCAACCGCAACAAACGCAGTCTGGTCTTGAATCTTAAAAACCCCGAAGGCTTGGAAGCCTTCTTTAAGTTGGTCGAGACAGCCGATGTTGTTGTCTACAACATTCGCCCTCAAGCCATGGCTCGACTGGGTATTGATTACGAACGACTCAAAGTCATGAACCCCCGCATCATTTATGCAGGACTTTATGGCTACAGCGAAAAAGGGCCTTACGCCGGCAAACCCGCCTACGATGATTTGATTCAAGGCGTGGCCGCAATTCCCAGTTTGATGAGCAAGGCCAGTGGCGGCGAACCCCGTTATGTGCCTTTGGCAATGGCTGACCGCACTGTGGGCTTGATGGCCTGCAATGCCATCCTGGCGGCCGTAGTCTCTCGCTATCAGACTGGCGTGGGTCAATCTGTAGAAGTGCCCATGTTTGAGACATTGACCCAATATGTGCTGGGAGAACACATGTCAGGCGCTTCCTATGATCCGCCGCTGGGGCCCACGGGCTATGCGCGCTTGCTGGTCAAAGAGAGGCGCCCCTACAGAACTCTTGATGGCTATTTGTGCGTCTTGATTTACACCGACCGGCATTGGGAAAAATTTTTAGAGTTGATGGGTCGTGCCGAGCAATTCAAGGCGGACCCTAGGTTTGCCAATATCGGCGCACGGTCCATGCACATCAATGACCTGTATGCCATGGTGGCTCAAGCCATGGCGACTGACACGTCCCAAAACTGGATCGAACGATTGGATCAGGCGGATATACCTTGCATGCTCATGCACGATGTGGACAGTTTGCTAAATGATCCTCATCTTTTGGCGGTGGGCATGCTACAGCATGTGGAACACCCGAGCGAGGGACGCATGTTAGAAATTGGTGTGCCTTTTAGTTTTTCAGGCACACCGGCTTTGTCCATACAAAAACCTGCGCCTCAGTTGGGTGAGCACAGTGTGCAAGTTTTAAGCGAGGCAGGCTTGGATCTGAAGGCCATTGAAGCCTTGCAGATGTCTGGCGCAACCAATCGATGAATTATTCTGCCTTGGCGCCAGAGTCCTTCACGGCCTTGGTCCAGCGGGGCATTTCGGTGCGCAAGTAAGCTGCGTATTCTGCAGGCGTACCGCCCAAAATATCGGCCCCTTGTGCCGCCAAACGCGAACGAATGTCGGGATGAGCCAGTGCTTTGTTCACTTCGGCATTGAGTTTTTGAATGATTTCAGCTGGTGTACCTGTAGGCACCACGATGCCTTGCCATGCCGCAGCTTCAAAGCCTGAAATGCCGGCTTCTGCCAGCGTTGGCAATTCGGGCAAGAGGGGTGAACGCTTGGCGCTGGTGACAGCCAGTCCGCGCAATCGATTGTCGCGAACATAGGGCAATACGGTGTTGATGGTGTCAATCATGAACTGAGTTTGACCTGAAGCCAAATCAACCAAGCCAGGTGCACTGCCTTTGTAGGGAATGTGTTGTGTCTGTATGCCCGTTTGTGTGGACATCATGGCACTGGCCAGGTGGGTGATCGTTCCTGTGCCGGATGAGCTGTAATTGAGTGCACCTGAACGCGATTTGGCCAGGTCCAGAAATTCCTTGACCGAACGTGCTGGCAACTGAGGATTGACAACCAAAACCATGGGCACACTGGCAGTGAGAAGCACAGGCGCAAAATCTTTGAGCGTGTCATAGTTCACCTTGCCATACAAGGCAGGGCCGATCACGATGGCCGATGTGTTGTAGAAGATGGTGTAGCCGTCTGGTGCAGCTCTGGCGGCCAATTCGGCCGCAATGTTGCCACCTGCACCTGGCTTGTTGTCCACGATCACTTGCTGTCCAAGTTGCTCCGATAGTTTTTGCGCCAGAACTCTAGAGACCAAATCGGTTGGCCCACCAGGTGGGAAGGCAATGATCATGCGAACAGGCTTGGTGGGCCAACTTTGCGCCCAGAGCATGCTTGTCATGACTGCCAGAAAAAGACCCAACACAAACCGTATGAAGAATTTCATGACTTTGCCTTATGAATTGAAGCGATCTAAGACTTGACCAGGCCCTTGCGGATGGTCGACGTAGTTGTGGCCATCGTGCACTTTGACCCCATTCACCCAAACGCCATGCACGCCGGTGGCTGTTCGCACCATGCGAGAACCTCCGCCTGGTAAATCTTGAACCGGTATGGGTTTGGAGATGCCCACTGTTGCGGGGTCAAATAACAACATATCAGCAGGCAAACCGACTTGCAGTCTGCCGCGATCTGGAATTCTGAAACGATCGGCTGGTTCACTGGTGATTTTGCGAATACCTTCACTGAGCGTGAAATGGCCTGTGTCTCTGACCCAATGCGACAGAAAATACAGGCCAAATCCTGCATCGCACATGTAACTCAAATGCGCACCAGCATCCGACAAGGTGATCACACTTGCGGGGTGTTTCAGGGAGGGTGCAACACCTTCGTCGTTGTTGTTGAAAAACTTGCCGACAAAATGAGTGCCAAGGTCTTCGGACAGCGCTAGATCGAAAAAAACATCGACAGGGTCTTGGCCGTGCAGATCGGCGAGGGCCTGAATGCTCTGGCCTTCCAGCTTTTGGTTTTCGGGGCGCATGGTTTGCCCAACTTCGATATGTCGCCAGTTTCCTAAGAACAAAATACCTGCTTTGGGGTGCTTCAGATTTTCTCGAAATGCCTTGCGAAACTCGGCAGAGCGGTAGATGCTTGGCAATGCATCGGCTGTGGCGCTTTTGACGACATCGAAAGCTGAATGACTGAGAAGCACGTAGGGATCCGTGAGGCTGAAATCAAAAGACAAGGGCTGGCAGCTGGTCAAAATATACAACTCATGTCCGCGAGCCAAAGCCTGTGCACACCGTTCGTAATAAGTGGCGCCCAGCAATGGATTGCCTTCGTTGTACATGGTCAGTACGGTTGAAATGTAGGCAGGGCGGCCCGTCTCCTCGACGATCGATTCCATGATGTCTGGGCTAGCCCGCGTTCCCGTGGCCATCATGAAGACGCCTTTTTTCTTCTCGCCTAGGATGGAGGTCAGGGCTCGCAGTTCGGCCTCTGAGGCAATGGTGGATGGCATTGGAATGCCACCATAGCCACTGTGGTTGGGGGAAAAAGATGAGGCAAAGCCAATGGCGCCATGGTCCATCGCATCGCTGACCATGTTTCGCATGGTCTGAAGTTGCTCGGGACTCGGGTCAATCTTGCTTGATCCATCTGCGCCCATCACAGCAGTGCGAATGACAGAATGACCTGCGAAGACTGCGGTATTGATATAAGGGCCAATGCGCCTCAATTGATCCATGTATTGACCAAACGATTCGAACTCCCAGTTCACACCGGTTAGCAATGAATTCAGATCCATGCCTTCAACCACAGAAAGATTTTTCAACATGGTCTCTTGCAATGGTGCAGGGCAGGGCGCTATACCAAAGCCACAATTGCCAATGACGGCTGTGGTGACACCCAGTGCTGGCGAGGGTGACATGGTGCGGTCCCAAGTCACTTGTGCATCGTAGTGGGTGTGCAAGTCGACAATGCCGGGCATCAGGGCAAGACCCTGAGCATCGATGCTTTCTTTTGCAGCTTCGGTGGTATGGCCAATGTGCGCGATGCGACCATTCGAAACAGCAACATCGCTCAAGACAGGCGCAAGACCTGTGCCATCAAATATCTGCGCATTGCGAATAATCAAGTCATGCATATATGGAAATTTTTTAGTTGCGATGGGCTCATTGGCCTTGGAAGTTAGGTTCTCGGCGCTCCGTCATGGCTTTAACGCCTTCTTTGAAATCTGCCGTTTTGAATTGCCAATTTTGCTCGGCACTTTCATGCGCAACGGCTTGTTGCAGTTGTTCGACCAAACCTTGGCGCATCGTGGCGCGAGTGGATTGAACAGACAGCGGTGCAGAGACAGCGATTTCTTTCGCAAGTTTCATGGCTTGCGCACGAACCTCGGATTGTGGCACCAGCAAATCGGCGAGCCCCATGTCCAGCGCTTCTTGGCCATTGATGCGGCGGCCTGTGAAAAAAAGCAAGTTGGCTTTTTGAATGCCGACCAAACGCGGCAGTGTGACTGACAATCCAAACCCAGGGTGGAAACCGAGTCGGTTGAAATTGGCAGTGAACCTTCCTTCTGGACAGGTCACGCGAAAATCAGCCACCAAAGCCAAACCAAGACCACCTCCAACTGCGGCACCTTGAATGGCTGCAACGATGGGTTTTTTGCAAGAAAAAATTCGAATGGCTTCAAAATAAAGTGGATTGGTGCCCGGATTTTCGGGGCGACTGATTTTGTCGTTCGAGCTGTTGAAATTGGCACCTGCACAAAATGCAGTGCCCTCTGAGGCCAACACAATAGCGCGGCAGTTGGGATTCTTGTCCAGCGCTTCAAAGCTGCTGGCAATTTGCTGGATCAAGTCAAAGTCGAAAAAATTGTGAGGCGGGCGGGAAATTTCAACCAGCGCAACGTGGCCCTCGTGAGAGATTTTCAGATCGGATGCGGTGCTCATGAATAGGGTTCCTAATTTAAATTGCGATGAGAAAAATGTTCATTTGCCATTGACGATAGCGCCCTGTTGGACCAAGGATTGAATGTCAGTGTGGCTGTATCCCAAGTCGGTCAGAATGGACTCGGTGTCTTGACCTAAGCGGCGAGCCTGGTGCCTGACTTTGGCCGGTGTTTTGGCGAATTTGACGGGCGGGCGGACAGACCGAATGGCCCCAAGATCGGGATGTATTTCGTCGGTGAACAACTGCACGGCTTGGAGCTGTGGATGAGAAGGTAACTCTTCCATGGTGTAGATGGGTGTGGCAGGTATGTCAAGGCGGTCGCAAATTTCGATCCATTCTGCCGTTGTTTTGGTGGCCGTTATTTTGTGCAAAGCGGCGTACAGACCTTGAATGTTGGCATTGCGGGTGACGCGGTTGGTCACGCCCAGCTCTTTGCCCAGCGCTTCTTCTCCAGCATCTCGAAAAAAACTTTCCCAGTGGTGGTTGGTGTAAGGCAGCATGGCAATGTAGCCATCTCTGGTGGGGCTGGGCTGTCGGCCGCCTGACAAAACCCGGCTGTAGCCAGCGTTTTGAGTCGCTGGATTGCGTGTCAAGCCGCCCATGTGTTCTACCAATGTAAATGCCACCATGGTTTCTAACATGGGCACTTCGACATATTGGCCTTGACCACTGCGCGCCTTGGCCAACAGGGCTGCCAGAACTGCATTCACCAGGGCCATGCCAGTGGTCTTATCGGCAACCAATGTTGAGATGTAGTCAGGACGCGATTTTCCAAGACTGTTCACGCTGGCTAAACCACATGCAGCTTGAATGATATCGTCAAATGCAGGGCGATCTTTGTCAGGCCCATCTTGGTCAAAACCTGTCGCTGCACAATAAACAATTTGGGGGTTGAGTTTGACCACTT
>CANFJC010000150.1 GCA_947447245.1 Comamonadaceae bacterium | reverse complement strand
GTCATGAGGAAGTCCGTCAGAGCCGATCATGGTAAGGGGATGCTGCAAGACGCGTCTGACATCATCTTCATGCATTTGAAAATAACAAGCACCCCCGGGCATGAGCTGGAGACACGCATCTTGCTCACTTAAGTGCCATTGCTTGGCAATGTCTTTTAAATACCTCCCCGCCATTTCGGGGTGAGACTCGCTGCGTGTGATCAAAATGGGAATGACGCCATCTACCAGATCCACACGCAACAAAGTAGACCCTGCATTGTAGGGATAGGCATCCAACCCAACTTCCTGCTGCTGACTGATGCGATCTAATAAGGCCAGTGTTTCAATGGTTCGGCCCCAATTTTTAGGACCAGCACATTTGTGGTGAGAAAGTATCCAAGGGACCCTGCCTGCTTGGGCTGTGTCTGCGGCTTCATGCATGGCCTCAATGATGCTGTCCATTTCTGAGCGCATGTGCGTGACATACACACCACCATGCTGGCCTACAACGCGGCTGAGGGCTTTCATTTCTTCTTCGTTGGCCGCCGCGGCGGGTTGGTAAAACAAGCCAGAGGAAAGGCCCAGAGCACCCTCTTGAAGGGCAAGGTCCAAATGCTGAGTCATCGCAGCAACTTCATCTTGAGAAGCAGCTTTTTCAAAATCAGCCATACAGACTGCGCGCAATGTTGTGTGTCCAATGAGGACGCCTACATTCACAGACGGCTTCGCAGATTCAATGGCCTTGGCATATTCAGAGAGACGGCCGTATTTAAATTCTGTGGTGTGGAGTAAATCCAAAGGAGAGTGAGGGCGATTCGTGATCAAAGGCACCAAAGACAAACCACAGTTACCCGTAATAACGGTGGTGACGCCCTGCGAAACCTTGGCCAGCATGCTCGGATTTAGCAAAACTTGCGCATCATCATGCGTGTGTACATCAATGAAACCAGGTGTCAGGGTCAGGCCCTGACAGTCTAGAACCTCACAATTTGGATGCGAGGCTATTTCTAGGTGAGATTCAATTTTTGCAATTCGATCACCTTTGACCAAAACATCGCATGCTTTTGGTAGCGCACCCGTGCCATCCATCATGATGACATTTTTCAGAAGTTTCTTCTGGCTTGTGCCTATTATTTGGCCATTCATACCGGCGATTCCTTTTGAGAATTGGGCCATGTCCAGTGTGGCCAAGTGTGTTGGTCGACATCTTGCCCGTGCTGTTGCAATACTTCTCTGTACTGCATTTGAAGATTCACGCTGTCTGGACCGAGTTCTTTCAAAACCAAAATCATCAAAAGCTCGATGATCAAGAGATGTGCAATGTAAGCTTCAGTTCCCACCCGCATGACGGCATCGGGCGGTACCATGACATCAATCACAACATCAGCAATTTCTGCCAAGGGTGTGTGTGGTTGCGTGATGGCAATGACCTTGGCACCTTGGGATCTGGCAAACGTGGCAGACTCGAGCAAAAATGGCATTCGACCCACATGAGAAATTGCCACTGCCACCCCTTGTGTCCCGAGCGAGGCAGCAGAAATCAATTGCTTATGGGCATCGTGAAAGGCGTACGCAGATTTACCAAGTCTGAAAAGCCTACCCTGCAAGTCATCCGCCATGAATGCAGAAGTTGTACCCACTGAGTAGCAATCTACCCGCGTTGCATTTGCGATCAGTTGTGCGGCTTCAACCAAAGTTCTGGGGTTGAGTTGGTGTTGAAGCGCTGTAATGGAAGCTGCCGCACCGCCTAAAATCTTTTGAATCATTTCTTGGCTGGTGTCTTCAAGACTTACAGATCGATGGACCAAAGAAGTGCGTCCCAAGTCTTGAGCCAAGGCCAACTTGAACTCACGCACGCCTTCAAAACCAAATTGTCTAGCCGTTCGCATGATGGTCGGCATGGAGACTTGTGCCTGCAGGGCCATGGCGTCGACACTCAGAGACAGTGCTTTTTCAGGATCTTTCAAAATGACGGCGATCACTTGCTGTTGTGCACGTGGCAAAACAGCTGCTTTGTTTTTCAAGCGTTTGAGCAGGGAAGAAGCGACTGCGTTCATGGTTTGATTTAGAAATTCACAGAAATGGCACTTTGAACGCCATACTGATCATTCACAACAGGCATCCATCGCCACTTGTCAAAGGTGGTGCAAGGGTGTGAAATGCCACTGCCCACCATTTGGCCTAATTGGGGTTGTTCAGAAAGTGGCGCATTGGCGTCGTATCTCAAATAGGCATGTTGGTCATTCAGCGCTTCAATGTGCCAATGCGAAGGAACAGCCTGAACGGCTGAGTCACCCAAGTTGGCTCGCCAAATTGCAACGGGCAAATCTAAGTCGTAGGAGACATCGCGTTTACCCATGGTCAGAAGTGCCAGTCCAGGTTCTGGACAAGATTGAATGCTGCTGATTACTTCGAGTGCCGGCTTGAGAGTTTCGCGAAGTTGAAGTCTCTCTCCAACGCATTGCAACATTTTTCTATATTGCAAATGGTCATGTGTGAGGTAGCAGCCTGAGCGCAAGATGCCCCTAGCAGGTCGGTGGAGATGAGGCTTTAAGTTTTCTGCGACCAGATCGAAAATGGCAGAGCCACCTGCTGTAAGCAATACCTCATCGTGTTCAAACAAGTTCTCCTCTTCGCATGCAATGGCCAGAGCCTGAATTCGATGCATCAACGCAGCGACTTGAGTTTGATCGTGAACGTGATCGCAGGTTGCCAACGCGCCTTCATAAGATTCAATGCCACACAGTTGAAGACCTTGAGTTGACTTGATGAGACGCGCCAAGGCCAGTGCTTGCGCAGGGTCTCTGCAACCAGTGCGTTTGCCATCAATGCCCAGTTCTAGGAGAACTGTGAAGTGGGTTTTTGATTGTCGAATAGAGCGCCAATGCTCAATAGCCTCAATCTGAGCCACTGAATCGATTAAAAAATAAACGCTTAAGTCGGAGTGTGTCTGCAGCAACAGGGCCAAAGCGTCTAAATCTGGCGACTGGTAAACCTGGTTGGCAATGATGATGCGCTTCACGCCATGCCTAGCGCCCATGCTGGCTTGGAAAACGTTTGCAAAACTGATGCCCCAAGCCCCGGCCTTAATTTGCATGGCATACAACTCAGGCGACATGGTTGTTTTGCCGTGTGGGGCGATGTCTAGGCCGCGTTCTTTGCAAAAATTTTGCATCCAATGCAAGTTGTGATTCAAAGAGGATGCTTTGATGATGGCCAAAGGGAGGGGTAAGTCGCCTCGCAAAATGTGCCAATCTTGTGCGCCCACTTCTGACAATTCAACTGGGGCTAGATGGCCAGGAAATCCTTTGAAGCTTGCATTGAGTTGCATGATTGTGATCGCTTAAATTTCAGAGAGTCGAATGCACGCCACTGAATGGTGTGCACCCATTTGTGTCAACGCAGGTGTTTGTAGTGAACATTCTTCGGTGGCATGCAAACAGCGCGTTCTAAAGACGCAGCCTGAAGGTGGGCTCATGGGGCTTGGAGGCTCTCCATGCAGAACCACCTGCGGGGCCGGCTGGCCAGGGTCTGGAATAGGCGCTGCCGCCAACAATGCTTTTGTGTAGGGGTGTAATGGTTTAGAAAATAAAACATCTGTTGGGGCCGTTTCCATGACGTGGCCCAGATACATCACCACGACATGGTCACACACATACTCCACCACATCTAAATCATGGGAGATGAAAAGAATTGTGAGGCCTAAGCTTGATTTCAGTTCTATCAACAGATTCACAATTTGCGCTTGGATGGACATGTCAAGCGCAGACAAAGGTTCATCTGCCACAATAAACTGAGGTTCTGCTGCAAGGGCTCGCGCTATACCCAAGCGTTGTTTTTGCCCACCAGAAAATTCATGCGGAAAACGTGAGGCGTGCTCTGGATTCAAGCCCACCAATTGAAACAGTTCATGGATCCGTGGTGTGCGAAGGACGCCTTTGTGCAGGCCATGAGTTTCTAAAACTTCATTCAACATTTCGCCCACACGCTGCCTGGGATTCAGGCTGGGATCTTGAAAAATCATTTGCATTTGACGGCGAAGAGGTCGCATGTCAGAGACAGACAAGCCTTGAATGGATTGCCCCTTGAATTGAATCAAGCCCTGCTTGATGGGAATCAAGTTTATGACGGCGCGTCCTAAAGTACTTTTACCCGAGCCTGACTCTCCGACCAGCCCTAGGGTTTGACCAGCTTGAATGCTCAGACTCACATTGGCGACAGCGCGAACTCGCTTTTCGCCTTTGCCAAATTCAACGCTCAAGGCTTGCACATTCAGCATGTTGGATGCGCCTGATGAGGAGGCGGTCATGAATGGGCCTCCAAATGGCACAGCGAGGTGTGTGTGGGTAGGCCGCGCCATTCTGGTAAGGACTGATGGCATTTTTCAAAACAAGAATGACACCGTGGTGCAAAAGAGCATCCTGTGGGTGTGATGGCCATTGAAGGCGCTTGCCCAGGTATGTCTAGAAGAGCTACACGTTGCCCTGTTTGCCTTGATAACTGTCGGGCTCTGCCTGGCAGGCAAGCCAGCAAACCTTTGGTGTAGGGGTGCTGTGTGTGGGCAAAAACATCGGCCACGGAGCCTTGCTCCACAATCTGCCCGGCGTACATGACGGCTACGCGCTGAGCATGGTGCGCAACAACGCCCAGATTGTGTGTGATGAAAAGCATGGACATGCCCGTGTCTTTTTGCAGTCTGGCCATGAGATTCAAAATTTGAGCTTGAATGGTGACATCCAATGCCGTCGTGGGTTCATCGGCAATCAGCAATTGCGGCTTGCAAATCATGGCCATGGCAATCATGACGCGTTGCCGCATTCCGCCAGACAGTTGGTGGGGGTACTCGTGAAACCGCTGTTGGGCTGCAGGAATTTCAACTTGTTCCAAAGCTCTCATGGCGCTGGCATTTGCGGATGACTGATCCAATCCCAAATGCAAACTCACTGACTCGGAAATTTGCTGACCTATTGTGATGACTGGATTTAGACACGTCATGGGCTCTTGAAAAATCATCGCAATGCGGTGACCTCGCAAAGCTCGCATGGTTTTTTCGGGCAGCGTCAGCAAGTTGTGTTCAAGACCTTGATCGTCTTTGAACAACACGTCACCTTGACATTGCCATTGAGCATTCCGAGCTAGCAAGCGCATGATGCTCAGTGCAGTCAGTGACTTGCCACTTCCAGATTCACCCACCAAGGCCAATGTTTCGCCTGGCATCACTTCAAAGTCAATGCCGCGCACCAAATTCAAGGACCCCTTCTTTTGAAGAAGACTTATCTGCAAATTGCGAACACTTAAAGTTGCAAGTGAATTCATGGCCAGCGACTCATGTGTTGCCTTTCAGGCGTGGATCGAGCAAGTCTCGCACGCCATCGCCCATCACCTGCAAAGACAAAGCTGTCAGCACAATGGCCAAGCCAGGAAACAGGAGAGTCCAAAGTGCACGGTCTGCATATTGCGTGCTAGAAGCCACCATGGTTCCCCAAGTTGGAATTTCAGCACCAACACCCACACCCAAAAATGAGAGGCCGGCCTCAGCCAGAAGCGCATAAGCAAATATGAAACTGAGTTGCACCAAGATAGGCGACATCAAATTTGGCAAGATGTGTTTGAACAGCAGGCGCGGCGTGCTAAGACCTACTGCGTGAGCCGCTTCAATGTAGGGGAGTTCACGTATGACCAGGGTGGAGGCTCTCACCACCCGCGCAACACGAGGGGTGTAGACCAAGGTCAACGCCAAAATGACATTGACAGGACTGGCTCCCAAGATAGAAACAAGCGCAATGCCCAGCAAGATATCTGGAAAGGCCATCATGGCATCGACCAAGCGCATGAGGATGGCGTCTAAGCTTTTAAAGAAGCCTGCGAGCAAGCCCATGAGTGTTCCAAAAAAAGCAGCGAAGAAGGCGGTACAAGCGCCGATGGCCAACGAATAACGCGCGCCATAAAAAATGCGACTGGTAATGTCACGGCCTAATTCGTCGGTGCCTGCCCAGTGAGTCAGGCTAGGCGCTTTCAAGCGTTGGCTTACTTTCATGGCCATGGGTTCATAGGGCAGGACCCAGGTACACAGAATGGCCATCAACAACATGCCGACCAGCAAAACGGCCGCCATCAGCACCACACGTCTGGCAAATAAAATTCGAAATGACTCTCGCCAATCAGCCATGTCGCACCCTGGGATCTGCCACCAAGTACAAAACATCGATGAGAAAATTAATGATGACGTAGACGCCAGCTATGGCTAAAAGTGCGCCTTGAATGACAGGGTAATCTCGTCTTAAAACAGCGCGCACCACCAAATTGCCAAGCCCTGGCAAATTGAAAACTGTTTCAGTGACCACGGCCCCGCCAATCATGAGTGCCAGGGTTAAGCCAAAGACGGTGAGGATGGGGACCAAGGCGTTTCGAAGACCATGGTTTAACACCACACTCATCTCTGACAAGCCTTTAGAGCGTGCAGTGCGAATGTAATCTTCGTTCAAGATGTCCAACATGGAGGCACGCGTAAATCGAATGATCAGGGCAGAATTCAAAGTGCCCAATACAAAGGCCGGCAACAACAGATGGTGAAGTCTGATGTTCCAAGGTGCGCCGGGGTCACCATAACCAGAAACAGGGAACCAGCCAGCGCTTACCGCAAACAACTGAATCAAGACCAATCCCATCCAAAAACTGGGCATGCTGGCTCCCAGCATGGCGAGTGTGCTGACACATTGGTCAATCAGCTTTCCTCGCCAAACTGCTGCAGCGATACCACAAGGAACGCCAATCAGCATGGCCATGCTCACGGCCAGAACAGCCAAGGACAAGGTGGGTTCAACGCGATCAAATAAAACCTGCGTCACTGGCATTTGGAGAAAGATGGATTGGCCTAAATTGCCTTTTAGAATTTCAGTAGCCCAATACAAAAATTGAGCCAGTAAAGGTTGATCT
>CANFJC010000149.1 GCA_947447245.1 Comamonadaceae bacterium | reverse complement strand
GGCAACATGTCAAGGCCCTTGCCTTCGCCTTGAAGATCTGCACCCTCATGAACCACCTCTTGGCACTCAGCCTTGTCAACCATTTGAGGCGCTATGGGATTGGCAATGGCGCGATCCCAACGGGCTTGAATCTCCTCAACCGAGGAACCCATGCCAACGCTGTAAATTTCACGGTTGGCGGCCAATGCACCCACCACCACGGGGATGTCGTATTTGCGACCTTGCGCATTGACGATGTTGGTGAACAAAAAGGCTTTTCGCTCTGCTTCATCCATGCCGCCCACGAATTGCCACCGAACCAATGGATGGAGCTCGGAGTCCTTGTCGATCGGTCGATCGATCACTTGCAACAAGCCACGTTGTTTCAAGGTTTCTAAATGATCGTGAAGATCTGGATAGCCGGTTTTTGATTGACTCATGACTGCAAATTAAATTGGATGCGCCGATGATGCACTCTTAAAAGTTCACATGCATCTGACATAACCCGAAAAATACTCACACTCAAGAAGGCGTAGCGGGTGTCCAACCCATGCCAGCCGAGAGTTGATCGATTGAATGCTCTGTGTCCTGCCCCTCTTTCAGCAACCATTCACAGAAGCCTTCAATGACCGGGCTTTCTTGTGCACTGAGAGGCGCGTTGGCGTAGTAGCGTCTTTGTCTTGCGGCCAGCAAGCCAAAGGGGGCGCACATTCGTCCTGCAATGATCTCATCGGCGACCAAAAACAAAGGCACAAGGACAATGCCCAAGCCTTCTGCTGCGGCTTGTAAAGCGAAATACATTTGCTCAAATTGCAAGCTGTGCGAGACGCGCAAGTCGGCTTGGCCTGCCATTGGCAACCACTCGGACCATGCCATGGGCTCTGTGTCATAACTGATGAGTGTGTGATCGGCCAACGACTTAGGGGTGTCCAATTGGCCGTTTTCCATCAAATCTGGGTGACAAACCGGCACGATGGTTTCGGTCATGAAGGGGACTGAGAGCATGCCTGGAATGGGTTGATGAGACCCACGGATGGCGACGTCATAGATTCGGTCTTCAAAATTAACGGAAGCCGTGGAGGTTGTCAATTTCACCTCTACGCCGCCTCTACGCCTTTGAAAAGCAGAAATTCGGGGAATGAGCCATCTCATGGTGAAGGTGGGCGGCGCACTGATGCGCAATGCAGTGGGTTCGGTCTGCTCCAACAACTGCATGGATGTGACAGCGATGCGGTCCAAGGCAGGCGTCACAGCAGCTAGAAAAGTTCTGCCTGCATCCGTCAGGCTCAATTGGGATTGAGCGCGATTGAACAAGCTTGTTCCCAACCAAGTTTCAAGGGTTGCAACCTGTTTACTGACAGCGCCGTGCGTGACAAATAGTTCTTTGGCGGCCTTGGTGAAGCTGACATGGCGTGCGGCGGCTTCAAAGGCTCTGACCGCATTCAAGGGTGGAAGTTTTCTCATACCCCTATCTTACCCAAGCTTTAGATTTCTTGCTTAGATGTGAGTTTTACTCGACATCTTTGAAATAAACTGATTTGCACAGCCCACAGAATGGGTAGAAACTGACAAGACATGAAAGCAGCCCCATTTGATTACGTTCGAGCCGAAAATCTTGCCCATGCTTTAGACAAGCTGAGCGAGAGCGGCGGCGATGCCAAATTGATTGCTGGCGGCCAAAGCTTGGTTCCCATGATGGCCATGCGATTGGCTCGGCCAGCCTTGTTGATTGACATCAACCGCTTAGACGAGCTCAAAAACATTGAGATCCTAGCGACCCATGTGAAATTGGGCGCTGGCGTGCGCCAACGCGACCTTGAGTTTCACCCTCAACTTCACTCACACTTGCCTTTGGTCCGAAAAGGCATGCAATGGGTAGGTCACGAACAAACACGCAACCGGGGCTCTGTCGGAGGCAGCTTGGTTCATGCCGACCCCTCTGCTGAGTTGGCCTTGGCCGCCTTGGTGCTTGAAGCGGGGTTCACTCTTGAATCGAAATCTGACGGGCAGCGCCATTTGAAGGCCGATGAATTTTTTCTAGGTCCCATGTTCACAGCCGTGTCTGACACGGAGGCCCTGACTCAAATCGATTGGCCTGTTTGGCAAGGCAGTCATGTTGGAACTTCCTTCGAGGAAACAGCCATTCGAAAAGGTGACTTTGCAATGGCATCGGCCGCCTGCCAAATTCAAACCCACGAAGATGGCCGCATTCGCCGCATCAGTTTTGGCATTGGCGGCGTAGATGGCACGCCTTTGGTCTTTCCTGAATTGGCCAAGTCTTTAGATGGTCAAGTTCTGAGCACCGAAAGTGCGTTGCATGTTGCCCATGTTGCGGCTCAATCTAGTCAGCCAGGCAGTGACATGCATGCCACCGCGGCCTACCGCAAACATTTGGCGCAAGTGCTGCTCAGCAGAGCGCTTCTTTCTGCTTATGCCGAGGCATGCACCAACTCGCAGGCATCTAACATCACATGACCGCTTCAAACACCCTTCTCAAATCGATTCAAATTCAAGTCAACGGCACGCATCAGCACCGGTTGGTAGAGCCGCGCACCAGCTTGGTTGACTTCATTCGCGATGAACTGGGCCTTACAGGCACACACGTTGGCTGCGAGCATGGCGTGTGTGGCGCCTGCACTGTTTTGTTGAACGATGAGCCCGTTCGCTCTTGCTGCATGTTTGCCGTTCAGGCCGATGAAATGCGCGTGACCACTGTAGAGGGCCTGGCGCCCGAACGTGGCGTCATGACAAGAATACAAGATGCATTTTGTGAAAAGCACGCCCTCCAATGCGGCTACTGCACCCCCGGCATGCTCATCGCTTGTCACGCACTGGTTGCAGACAACCCTCATCCCACGGAAGACCAAGTCAGAGATGCCATCAGCAGCAACATCTGCCGCTGCACGGGCTACCAACAAATCGTGGATGCTGTGATGTACGCCACCCAAGCTGAAGGCAAGTGACCATGAGCAAAAGCCCATTTCGCTTTATTGGCAAGCATCGCCGCGCTGTTGAACACAAAAGATTTGTGGTGGGCCAGGGCCACTTTGCAGCTGACATTCAAATTCAAGGCATGCTGCATGTTGCCTTGGTGGCATCGCCTTATGCCAGTGCCAAAATCAAATCCATCGATGTCAACCAAGCCTTGGCCATGCCCGGTGTGCATGCCGTCTTAACCGGTCAAGAGCTTCGCCAACATACCGAGGCCATGCTGCCTGGCGTCGATGCGCCCCAAGTCACACGTTACCCTTTGGCATTTGACGTCACGCGCTACGCTGGCGAGTGGGTGGCAGCCGTTGTGGCTGACAGTCGCGCCTTGGCAGAAGATGCAGCAGAGTTGGTGATGGTCGACTACGAACAGCTTCCAGCCGTGATCGACCCGCAAGAAGCCTTGCTGCCCAATGCCACATTGGTTCATCCCGCGCATGGCAGCAATGTGATATTTCACCGGCACTTTGTATGGGGCCCGGTGGACGATGATTTTTCGAAATGCGACCACCAACTGAGTTACCGTGTCAGTTGGGCGCGCAATGCCACCGTTCCGATTGAAACCTTTGCCGTGGCTTGCCAATGGAACGACTCCACAGGCATTTTGGATGTTTGGGCTTCCATTCAAATGCCCAAATTTCCAGATCAAATGGCCAAAGCTTTGCGCCTGTCTGGCAATGCTGTGCGCGTTCATTTCGATGTCGATGTGGGTGGCAGTTATGGCGTTAAGCGGGGTTTAAAGCACTCGGTGTTGGTGGGCTATTTGGCGAAAAAGTTAGGCCGCCCCGTCAGATTGGTCGAAGATCGATTGGAAAACATGCGCGGCGGAGACATGCAGGGCCCTGACCGCATTTTTGATGTCACGCTGGGCTTTCAAAACAATGGCGAAATTCAATCCATGCGCATGAAAGCCGTGGATGACATTGGCGCCTATTCTGGCCGTTCACCTTTGCAATTGGGCAAACCAGTGGGTGCCATTGTGGGCCCCTACCGAATCAAGAGTGTGTCTTACGACGCCATGGCCGTCATGACCCACAAAACGCCTCAAGAGGCTGTGCGCGGGTTTGGCCAAGCCCCCACCAACTATGCCATTGAAACAGGCATTGACAAAGTAGCGCGCTTTCTCCAACTCGATCGCATTGCACTGCGCCGACTCAACATGATCGGCAAAGATGAGTTTCCTTATCTCATCCCCAGCGGCACCTCCTATGATTCAGGCGACTACGACACGGTCATGACCAAGGCCCTCAACGCCGCTTCTTACGATGAATTGGTCAAGGAACGCGATGCCTTGCGTGCAGCAGGCCAATTGGCTGGCATCGGCATTTCAACCTGTCTTGAGCCTTCTGGTGGCAACTCGTCCTTTGAGCCCCTGTTCAACCCTAAAAACGAAACCACCACCTGGATGGATTCGTGCTTGGTTCGCGTCGATTTATCGGGTTCTGTCACCGCCTTAATGGGCACCTCCACATCCGGCCAAGCCCATGAAACCATGGTCTCTACCGTTGTAGGCGAAGTGCTTCACCGCGAACCTGACAGCATTCGCGTCTTGCATGCCGATTCATTGAACGCACTGCCCTCCAACAGCCCCGTGGGCAGTCGAATGGCCATCATGCTGGGTGGGGCAGCTGCAGGTGCTGCGAAAAAAATCAAAAACAAACTGCTTCAGATTGCTGCACACAACTTAAGCGTTTCAATTGAACAATTGGACTATGAAGGTGGCCATGTTCAAGTCAAAAACGAACCAGAGAAAAAATTATCTTGGGACGCCTTGGTAGAAATTGCGCACCGCAAATTTCACAAACTGCCAAAGGGCATGGAGCCTGGGCTTCAAGAAAAGTTTGTCTGGGAAGTTCCAACAGGCGGCATGTTGCCCACTGAAGATGGCAGAGTTCAAATGTACCCCTGCCACTCTTTTGAGTCGCATGTGGTCTTGGTCAGCATTGATCCCGGCACCTGCAAAGTCACTGTGCGCAAATACGTTTGCGGCCATGACTGTGGCGTCATGATCAGCCCCGATGTGGTTCATGGCATGACCTACGGCGGCATTGCACATGGCCTAGGCGCCGCCTTGATGGAGAAATTTGCCTTCTCACCCGAAGGACAACTTCTGGCGGGCACCTTCATGGATTATTTGTTGCCATCGTCGGCAGAAGTTCCTGCGATCACCATCGTGGACCATTGCACACCCTCCCCCCTCACTGAGTTTGGTCAAAAAGGTTCTGGCGAAGCAGGCTATTTAGGCAGCCCCGCTGCCATCGCCAGTGCCGTCAATGACGCCTTGGCCACACAGGGTGCCAAAATTGACCATCTGCCCATGACGCCTCAGGCCATCTGGTCTGCTTTAAACGACGCCAAATCAAGGGCATAAACGCTTAACTCAAGAGCCTACTGACATGACCACCCACACCCACATGCTATCTGGACCTGCTGGCAAAATTGCAGTTCATGTCTCGGGGCCCTCTGACGGCCCTGCTATTTTGATGACGCATTCCATCCTGTCATCTAGCATGATGTGGCGTGAACAGGCCAGCTTGTTAGCGGCCACAGGATGGCGCGTCATTTGCGCAGACACCCGAGGCCATGGCCAGTCTGAATGCCAGACCCAGAGCTGCTCCATGGACGATTTGGTGGCCGACAGTTTGGCCGTGCTTGATGGCCTTCACATCGAAAAAGCACACTACATTGGCCTGTCACTGGGCGGTATGAGTGGTGCCGGATTTGGCATTCAACATTCAGACCGATTGCTCAGCTTGGTGTTGTGTGATTGCCGGGCCGATATGCCCGCCCCAATGGGTGATGTTTGGAATGATCGCATGGCAAGCGCCATCCAAGATGGCTGTCAAAGTCTGGCAGTGCCAACCACAGAACGCTGGTTTGGTGTGCCGTTCTTAGCGTCGAATTCAACAACTGCCAAAGCATTTCAAGACACCATCTCTCAGACACAAGTCAACGGATTCTTAAGTTGTGCCAAAGCCATTCAAGGCCTGAATTATTTGGATCAAATCTCACAGATCAAACTACCCACCACTTTGATTGTGGGCGCCAACGACGGCCCCCTTCCGCAAGCCATGCAAGGCATGCAAGAAAAAATTCACGGCTCGCATTTGGCCATCATCCCTCTAGCTGGACATTTGCCCAACATTGATCAAGCCCACTTATTCAACGCAGCATTGATGCGGCACTTTTACCATCACATCTCAGGAAGTTAAACATGAGCGATCAAATCAAAATTCAACAAGATGGCCGTATTTTGCGCATCACCTTCAACCGGGCTGAAGGCAATGGCGTGTCAGACAGCATGGCTGCAGCCTTGTCTGAAGCCGTTTTGAATGCACACGAAACTTCCGACTGCGTGGTTCTAGACAGCGTGGGTCCCGACTTTTGCACCGGCCGTGTGCGCGATGCAGATTTTCCGCCCTCACCTGAAGCCTACTCACGTCGTCCTGAATACGACTCTATTTTTAACAGCTACAAAGCTTTGCGCAGCTGCACGGTACCCGTCATTGGCGTGATCGAAGGCAAGTGCATGGGTTTTGGTACCGCCATTGCAGCGCTGTGTGATGTGTCATTTGCCAGCGACACAGCCACCTTCAACATTCCTGAAATTGCGCACAACGTCATGCCCACCATGGTCATGTCAGCCATTTACGACCGCATGAACCGCAATGCCATCTTGTACATGGCCTACTCGGCAGACTTCATCAGTGCTGCTCAAGCGCAGTCTTATGGCATTGTCAGCAATGTGGTTCCACACGACCAACTTGCGGCTGAAGTCAAACGCTTTTGCGAGACCTTGCTCAGCCGGCCACGCCCTGCTATTTTGGGCCTGAAAGAATATTTGCGCGTAGCGCCCCGCATGGATGAGCAAGGTGCCATCGACTACGCAAGAAGTTTGCACTCCATGGTCAACACCTCTGCGGCCATGAAGAAAAAAGCACATTGAACCTCGCATCCAAGCAT
>CANFJC010000148.1 GCA_947447245.1 Comamonadaceae bacterium | reverse complement strand
GTACGAATGGAACCATGCCGCGCAGCTGCTGCACATGCGCGCAGCCGCCTCCCAAACAGGTTCAAGCGCCACACCCCAAGACATTGAGCGAGAGGTGTATCAAAAACGTTTCTTGGTCAAGCGCCCCTTGCTAGAAGCCTTGCAAACACCTGCACCAGGCGCTCTGCTTTTGATTGATGAAGTTGACCGCGCTGACGAACCCTTTGAAGCGTTTTTATTGGAATACTTGGGCGAATACCAAGTGAGCATTCCAGAGCTAGGCACCATCAAAGCCGAGGTAGCACCTGTCACCATTCTCACCAGCAATCGCACCCGCGATTTGAACGATGCCGTGAAACGCCGATGCCTCTATCAGTGGATGGACTACCCCGATCGCGAGCGCGAGTTGGCCGTGGTCAGGTCGCAGGTGCCGCAAGCCAGCGCGCAGCTCACTGAACAGGTGGCAGAGTTTGTGGGTCGTCTCAGAAGCCAGCCCTTCTCTAGCGCTTTCCAGCGCGCGCCCGGCATTGCCGAAAGCGTGGAATGGGCCAAAGCCCTGGTGGCCTTGGACACCCTCACCCTCGACCCAGAGGTGGTGCAAGACACCGTGGGCATTTTGTTCAAGCAGCGCGAAGACATTGCGGCCATCACGCCACTGCTCAATGATTTGCTGGCGCCAGCGCCAATCACAAGCCTTTAATTCCAAGCTTGAGCCATCATGCTTTTAGGCGACGCACGCAGTGGCAAACTCAGTGACAACATCACAGGTTTTGCGCGCGCACTCAGGCGCGCGGGCTTGCCCATTGATGCATCGCGCATCAGCTTGGCCATTGAATCGACTCAGCACGTTGGGATCGAAAGAAAAGACGATCTGTCAGCGACCTTGAAAGCCTGCTTGGTCAGCCGGCAAGAAGACTTGGTGGTCTTTGACCAAATGTTTTCAGCACTGTTCAGAGATCCTGAGCTCACACGGCAACTCTTGTCTCAGCTCTTGCCCAAAGCGCCCACGGCCACACCCGGTGTGCCACGCAAGTCCAGAGTTCAAGAAGCGCTGGCTGCCAAGAACAAACAAAATGACCCTGTCAAACCCAAAGAAGATGAGCTGAAATTTGACGCGGCCATGAGCGCCAGCGACCGTGAAAGACTGCAACAAGCCGACTTTCAAAGCTTGAGTGCCAGCGAGTTCCGGCTGGTCGAAAAGTTAGCTCGACAAGTCAAATTACCGCTGCCCAAAATTCAGGGCCGAAGAACGCGCACAGGCGGGCGAGGCGAGCGCATTCATTGGGCCAAAACCATGCAGATGGCGGCCAGACAAGATGGCGATATTTTGTCGCTGCCCCGCATGCAAAGAAAGCCGCAGGCTTTGCCGCTTTTGATCTTGGTCGATATCTCCGGCTCCATGGAGCGCTATGCCCGGCTGTTGCTGGCTTTTTTGCACCAAGCCACGCGGGGCACACCTCGACAAATTTACGCCTTTGGCACCGACCTGACAGATTTGAACCAAGCTTTCAAATTGCGCGATACCGATGAGATGTTGACCCAGGCCAATCGCCAAATTCAAGATTTTGCGGGCGGCACGCAGCTGGGCAAATCCTTGGCACATCTTCGGGAAAATTTTGCAAAAAAACTCACAGGCCGGCGCACTGTGGTGTTGTTAATCAGTGATGGGCTCGATACGGGCACCGCAGAAACGCTAGACTCGGAGCTTGTTTGGCTCAAGCGACACACACGCTCTTTGCTTTGGCTCAACCCTTTGCTCAGATTTGAAGGCTATGCTCCCATTGCAACGGGGGCCAGTGTTTTGAATCGGCATGTGAACGGCATGTTGGCCATTCACAATTTGTCGCGTTTGGAAGAACTGGCAAGTGCTTTGAACAAGTTGTTAAAAATAAAATAGGAGAACTGCACATGGACATGCAAGGTCAACGCGTATTACACGTCACCCAAGCGCAAGCATGGGATGCCCTCAACGACCCCGAAATTTTAAAATCCTGCATTCCAGGCTGCGACAAGTTTGAGCTGACAGAGGCCAACGTTTACAACGTCGGAGTGGCCATCAAAATTGGCCCTGTGTCTGCCAAGTTTTCGGGCAAGGTCACCCTCTCTGACATTCAAGCGCCCAATTCTTACGCGCTCAATTTTGAAGCACAAGGCGGCGTCGCTGGTTTTGGCAAAGGCGAATCGCAAGTCTCGTTGCACCCCCACGCTGATGGCTGCGAATTGAAATACACCGTGCACTCCACCGTGGGCGGCAAACTGGCCCAATTGGGTCAGCGACTCATTGATGGCGCGGCCAAATCATTGGCCGAAGATTTCTTCAAACGGTTTGACGAATCACTGCAAGCCAAATACCCTGGCAATGAGGTGGCAGACGCACTTTCTACAGCCGATGCAGCGACACCTTCGGGTTCAGTGCCGACTTGGATTTGGTTGGCTTTGCTGGTGGGCGCAGGTGCAGTTTGGTATCTGGTTCGCTAATTCAAAACAAACGTCATCCAGAACGGCATCATGGAAAACCTAGACATCGTTGTTTTAAGAACTCTTAAAACTTGGCGTGAAGCTGGGCAGCGCGCTTTGTTAACCACCGTGGTTCGCACTTGGGGTTCATCGCCCCGCCCCGTTGGCTCCATCATGGCGTTGTGCGAAACGGGTGCCGTTGTAGGTTCCGTGTCGGGTGGCTGCATTGAAGACGATCTCATTGCCCAATACAGCAAAGCCAATGCCATCATTGACAGTGCACCTGTTCAATTGAAGTATGGCATCAGCGCTGACGAAGCACACCGCTTTGGCCTGCCTTGTGGCGGTACCTTAGAGCTGCTGTTGGAATTCAATCCAAGCGCAGAAAGCCTGACCCAATTGATCGAGTTCCTCGAAAAAGGCCAACTTACCCAAAGGGCAACCCACTTAAAAACTGGCCTTGTCACCCTCACAGCCACCAACGCGCCGAGCGAATTGCAAATTGATGACACACAACTCATCAACACCTTTGGCCCCGAGTACCGAATGCTGCTAATTGGCGCAGGCCAAATGACCGAGTACTTGGCCACCATGGCGCTGTTCAATGGCTTTGCGGTCACGGTGTGCGACCCTCGCGAAGAGTACAGAGGAGCATGGTCGGTGGCTGGCGTCACGGTCAAACACGACATGCCCGACGATTTGGTATTGAGCTTCAAACCCGACAGACGCAGCTGCGTCATTGCCCTAACGCACGACCCCAAGCTCGACGATCTGGCTTTATTGGCAGCGCTGGACACAGAAGCCTTCTACATTGGCGCCATTGGCTCTAGACGCAACAACGTTTTGCGCCAGCAGCGCATGATCGATCATTTCGATCAAACCGAAACCTCACTGGCCAGACTGCGCGGCCCCATCGGCATTTACATTGGCAGCAAAACACCCGCAGAAATTGCGGTCAGCATCATGGCCGAAGTGTTGGCGGTGAAAAATGGTGTGCCTTTGCCGCGAGACATGGATGTGGCGCACGCCAAAAACGCGCACGAAGGACCTGCCATTGATCCTTCGGCGCCAGTTTGTTTTACAGGGCGTTCAAGTTAAGTCGTCACTTGCCTGCGTTGGGAAAGAACACAGACTCGCCGCCAATTTTGTAAGCCGCAATAGCCGCTTGGCCGTTGGCTGAAACAATCCAATCCACAAACTTTTGCGCATCGGCTTGCTTCACATGGGCATGCTTGGCAGGGTTCACCACCATCACACCGTACTGGTTGAACAACTTGGCATCGCCTTCCACCAAGACTTTCAAGTCAGCACGGTTTTTAAAGTTCAACCAAGTGCCGCGGTCGGTTAACACATAGGCACCGGTGGAGGCACCTATGTTCAAGGCCGGGCCCATGCCACATCCGCATTCCTTATAGCCGCTGCCTTTTTTGTCGGCCAAGGCAGCCTGGCTCCAGAAGCGCAACTCTGCAGCGTGCGTGCCACTTTTGTCACCGCGAGAAACAAATGCCGCATTGCTGCTTGAGATTTTTTTCAACGCAGTCACGATGTCATTGCCTTTGGCATTGGCTGGATCGGCTTGCGGACCCACCACCACAAAGTCGTTGTACATCACGGGAAAGCGCTTAAGGCCAAAACCTTCAGCCACAAACTTTTCTTCAGCAGGCTGGTCGTGCACAAACACCACATCAGCGTCTCCTCGGCGCGCCATGTCAAGTGCTTGGCCTGTGCCCAGCGCCACGACTTTGATGTCAATGCCTGTTGCCTTTTTAAACTCTGGCAACAAGTAGCCAAACAAGCCTGATTGCTCTGTGGATGTTGTGGAAGACATCACAATGGATTGGGCCATGGCATGCACCGTCATGCCGGTCATGATCAGACCTATAGCCAGGTGCCGCACTTTGCGTGACACCCTTGAAAATTTGGAAATTGAACGCATTAGGTTTCACCTTGCAGAAATAAAAAAGCTTGTTGGCTATGTTGCCTGAGGCACTCAGCGTCGAAGAAATCGGCTGTGGGTAAATCGGCCATGATCTTGCCTTGCTCAAGGTAAATGACGCGACTGGCCCATCGCTTGACTTGCCCCAAGTTGTGACTCGCAAACACCAAGGTGGTTGCCAGTTGTTGCCCCTGCGGCTTAATAAGTTGGTGCACCAAAGCCTCCACTTCCCGCTTGGCGGGCGGGTCCAAACTGGCGGTAGGTTCGTCTAAAAATAACAATTCAGGTTCACGAGCCCAAGCACGTGCCAAGGCCAAGCGCTGTTGCTGCCCGCCCGATAAAGTGGCTGCATTTTGCTGGGTGACGCCCGATAAACCAACCACCGAAAGCGCCTCTAGCGCACGCTGTTTGCAAGCAGCCCAGCCCAGCTGAAGGCTACGGTCTAACCACAAACCAATGGCCACATTGTTCAGGCTGCTGGTGCGCAGCATGTGGGGTCTTTGGAACAACATGGCTTGTCGGCAAGGCGGCAAATTCACAACACCCTGAGAAGGCTGGTGCAGCCCGTTCAAGAGGCGCAGCATGGTGCTTTTGCCAGAGCCGTTGGCACCAATCAAGGCCACCTGCTCACCCGGAAAAATCTCGAGAGAGATATCTTGCAGCGCTTGAACGCCTCCCAAGTTCAGGCTGACGTGACGCAGTGACAACAATGCACTCATGCCACCCACCCGCGCAAACTGTTTTGTCCTTTGAGTTGTGATTGATCTTGCCAATATCTGAAGAGTGACAGCAGTGCATTCAGGCAACCCACAATGCCCAACAAAATAATTCCAAGCGCCAACGCCAAAGGCAAATCACCTTTGCTGGTTTCGAGTGCAATCGCGGTGGTCATCACCCGCGTAAAACCTTCGATGTTGCCGCCCACAATCATCACGGCACCCACCTCAGAAATAGCGCGGCCAAAGCAAGCCACCACAATGGTGAGCAAGGCGAATCGTTCGTTCCAGGCCAGCAAAATACACCTGAACGCATTGCCAGCACCCAAAGAGCGCCATTGTTCGCCATAGGCACTCTCTGCGTCGTCTACCACTTGGCGGCTTAAAGCCGCTGCAACGGGCACCACCAACACCACCTGTGCCAAGACCATGGCTTTGAAACTGAACAGCCAACCCAGAAAACCCAGCGGCCCTGTGCGTGACAAAAGCAAATAAATCACCAAACCCACCACCACGGAAGGCAAGGCTAACAATGTGTTGAGCAGCGTGAGCACCATGCCGCGGCCTGCAAACTTGGAGACCCCCAAGAAACTGCCTAAAGCAATCCCGATCAGGCAACCCATGAAGCAAGCCGTGGCACTGACCCCTAAGGAGCGGCCAGCAATGGCCCAGAGACCAGGATCAAAGTCACTGATGAGCTGAAAAGCTGTGGCGGCGCTGTCTAAAAAAGTATTCATACAAAGAAGGGAATGCATCGATGCTAAACCTTTTAAATACCCCGAACTACGCGGGTGTTCAGCTATGAAATGGCGTGCATAGGCTGCCGGGCTTTGAATCAAAATCAAGGCATAAATGAGGCACACTTAAGCGGTGTCAAAAATTGAACTTTCATACCAATTGGGACCTGAGAATTCAGCCTCCAATACAGCTGATTTAACGAAACCGCGTCAGCAAGCTTTGCTGCGCAATGCCCTCATGGACTTGCTTCAAGCTGTGCGCGAGCAAGGATCGATTGCAGCTGCTGCCAAAACTTTGGGCATGTCGTATCGGCATGTTTGGGGTGAGCTGAAAAAATGGGAAGTCAGGCTCAATCAAAACCTCATCGTTTGGGAAAAAGGCATGCCCGCTGAGTTGTCTGAATTTGCCAGCAAGCTGCTCTGGGCAGAAAGGCAAGCTCAGGCCCGCTTGGCTGCGCCCATTGAAGCCTTGATGGCAGAGCTAGAGCGCACCTTTGCCGTGGCCTTTGACCCCGAAGCTCACTTGCTCACCTTGTATGCCAGCCATGATGATGCACTGGTGAGGCTGCGCGAATTCACAGCAAATCAAGCACTCCATTTGGACATTCGATTTTGTGGCAGCGTTGATGCCGTGCGGGCACTCAATGAAGGCCGGTGTGAATTGGCTGGATTTCACACGCTCAGCCAGCCCAAACAGAACAGCCTTTCAGCGCAAACCTACAAACCCCTGCTAAAGCCGGGTCAGCACAAACTGATTGGCTTCGCTCAACGCACCCAAGGACTGCTGGTCAAGCCTGGCAACCCTTTGAAAATCCATTCTTTGCAAGATGTCATGGTCAAGCGCCTGCGGTATGTCAATCGGGGGCTAGGCACGGGCACGCGACTCCTTCTAGATGAATTGTTGGCCAATCAGGGCCTGGCTTCAGATCAACTCAGGGGTTACGAACACCAAGAACTGTCTCACAGCGCTGTGGCCAACTGCATTGCATCGGGTCAAGCAGATGCCGGGTTGGCCATCGAAAGTGCCGCCCTGTCTTCGGGACTCGACTTTATGCCACTGGCCAGCGAAAACTACTGGCTGGTCTGCCTCAAAAGCGCCCTAGACTCCCCGCCCGTCCAAGCCC
>CANFJC010000147.1 GCA_947447245.1 Comamonadaceae bacterium | reverse complement strand
GGACGAACCCACCATTGGTTTGCACGCGCGTGACAATCAAATCTTGTTAAACGCTCTGAAAAAGTTGGGCGACAAAGGCAACACTTTGGTGGTGGTGGAGCACGACGAAGACACCATCCGCCGCGCCGATCACATCATCGACATTGGCCCTAGCGCAGGCAAGCGCGGCGGCCGTTTGGTGGCGCAAGGCAGTGTGAAAGACATTACCGATTCAGCAGATTCTCAGACCGGAAAATATTTGCTGCACGCCATGAAGCATCCACTGCAGGCACGAAGATTGATGTCTAGTGAATTGAAATGGCTAGAACTCAAAGGTGCCAATCTCCACAACCTGCAAAACGTGAATGTGCAAATTCCACTACAACGCTTAGTTGCCGTCACTGGCGTGAGCGGTTCAGGCAAATCAACCTTGGCCAGAGACGTGCTGCTTGCCAACGTACACAGCCACGTCAGCCAACGTAGCACCAAAGCCGGAAGAGACGAACAAGCAGCAGGAAAATTCCCAACCCTCACAGGTTGCACAGAACTCAAAGGCTTTGAAGCAGTCGACAGGGTGTTAGAAGTTGACCAAACCCCTATCGGCAAAACACCGCGCAGTTGCCCCGCAACCTACATCGGGTTTTGGGACACCATCCGAAAACTTTTCGCAGAAACTTTAGAAGCCAAAGCGCGTGGTTACTTGGCGGGCAGGTTCAGCTTTAACACGGGCGAAGGCAGATGCCACACCTGCGAAGGCCAGGGCTTAAGAACCATCGAGATGAGTTTCTTGCCCGATGTGAAAGTGCCTTGCGAAGCTTGCCACGGCGCACGATTCAACCCCGAAACTTTGGCCGTCACATGGCGCGGCAAAAGCATTGGCGATGTGCTCAAAATGGAAGTAGACGAAGCAGTGACATTCTTCGAAACCATGCCCTCCATTGCACATCCTTTGCAGTTGCTCAAAGATGTGGGCCTAGGTTACCTCACCTTAGGACAACCCAGCCCAACCTTAAGCGGCGGCGAAGCACAACGCATCAAGTTGGTCACAGAGCTCACCAAAGTGCGTGACGAAGTAGGCAAACGCGGTAACAAAGCCCCGCACACTTTGTATGTACTTGACGAACCCACCGTGGGCCTTCACATGGCCGACGTAGACAAACTCATTCACGTATTGCACAGGTTGGTCAACGCAGGTCACAGCGTGTTGGTCATTGAACACGACCTAGACGTGATAGCCGAAGCCGACTGGATCATTGACCTAGGACCCGATGGCGGAAAAGCAGGTGGCAAGGTGGTGGCCAGTGCCGGTCCAGAAGAAGTCGTGCGATTGGGCACTCACACAGGCAAAGCATTGAAGGCAGTTCTAGCGAGATAAAAAACGCTGCCAATGTGCAGCGTTATGCCTTTGCCTCTTCACTGGCCGCCATCACCAACGCCAAAGAAATACTGAGCGACAACAAGGCCCCATAGTAGTTATGGACCATGTTGGTATTCGACAAGCCCGCCGAAAGGTGCATGAACAAAATCCCCAAAATACCTTGCGCAGCAAGCGGATGCGGCACCCACAACTTATGCACCACCAAGCCCATACCTGTAGCCAACACCAGCAAGCTCAAAATACCCATGAGCCCATGACTTACCCATGCGTCTAAAAACTCATGGTGCAAGTGCCCCAACTTTTGCACTTGCTCAGAATTGATTTCCAAGCCCCACTGCTTGATCATGGCAATGCTGTTTTCTTTGCCGTAGCCAAACCAAGGCTGTACTTCGATCGCATCCAATGCCTTGCTCCACAAAAACAAACGAGACCCAACCGACGTGTTGGCCGCTTCGCCGGGGTTGCTTTTAGACAGCGACGCTTCTACCCACACCTCAGACAAACGATGGAACACAGAGGTCAGCCATGTGGGTTGCGTAGAAAGTAGCCAAATGAAACACGCAAAGACCAAACCAAAGGCCAGCCAAGTGCGTGATTGCAGCGTGGCACGTTGCAGCATGGTGCGGTTAGACGCAGCCACATAGCCCGTAAGTGCCAGCCAAACAAGCAAGCCATACACCCCGCGCGATTGGCTTAACACCACCCCCATTGCGCCCATCAACACGCTTATTGCCCAAAACTTTCTGTGCCCCGAGCCCACAACTTGGTTCAACACCATAGGCGCCAACAAACACACCATGAAACTCAGGCTGACCGCCCATGCAATGGCGTGCAAAGGTGTTTCGCGGCCATAAACGGCAGTCACGCCAAAGCCCACCCAGCAAGTCGCTGCCAAGGTGTAACCCAATGTCCTCAATTGAGAGGCTGTCAGGCGATAAAAGGGCGGCCATTTGACCAAGGCCACAGCCGCCATGGCGCCCAGTACCAGGCGCATTTCGGCATGCCGCCGGTCCCAGTTATCTTGCCAAAAAGCGTGCGGTATGATTCTGATAGCTGTGGCCGCAAGGCAGGCAAACAACCAAATTCTGGCTGCTTCTTCAATGGCTGAAGGGCTCGCAAAACCAGGCTTATCAAAGCTTAAGGGGAGCGCCCCTAAGGCATTAGACTGAGGGTGTCGCTCTGATTGCGCAAAGGCCCAAATCCCCATCAAGACAAACAAAACCCATGACAAGCCGCCTATTTTGGTATTCATTGGCGCTAACGCTAAAGTTAGCGCAAAGACAGCAAATGCAAGGGAGGGAAATGGGCGGTGAGACAATGAGAGGGTGTCCAATAGCGTCACACATTTTGTGATCTGAAATTATAAATTACTGAGACCTAACAAAGCCTGTGTCTACGGTCACATCTCTGCCCACTTCCAAGCCCCAATTTGGGCTTATTGTTCCCACTTACAACCCTGGCCGTGAAGCTTGGGTTAGGTGGGTACAAGCTTTGCAGTCTCAAAATTGCAAGCCAATGCAAGTCGTGGTGGTTGACTCTGGCTCTACCGATGGCAGCCTAGAGCTTTCTCAGCAAGCCGGTTTTACGGTGCTGCACACAAAGGCTCAAGATTTCAACCATGGAGCCACTCGCCAATGGGCTTTGGACCAAGGCTTCTTAAAACTTCAGCCCAACCCACCCAACGGCACAACCCCGAGCGCCACCACAAGCACCTCGCCAAGCGCCTTGGCAATCGCAAGCACCCCCCCAGAATTCATCGTCTTCCTAACCCAAGACGCCATACTGGCCAGCCCCAAAGCTTTGGAAGAACTGCTTCAAGCTTTCCAAGACCCGCAAGTGGCAGCAGCCTATGGCCGCCAACTGCCCTATCCCGAAGCCCATTGGCTAGAAGCCCATACAAGATCTTTCAATTACCCCGACGCAAGCAGAACTGTGCAATTGCAAGACAAAGCCAGCTTGGGCATCAAGGCCTGCTTTCTTTCCAATTCATTTGCTGCCTATCGCTTGAAAGCCCTCATGGACCAAGGCGGTTTCCCCGTCCACTTGCCGCTGGGTGAAGACACCTACACAGCCGCCAAACTCTTGCTATCAGGTCAATCCCTGCGCTACCAAGCCACGGCTGAGGTTTATCATTCACACAACTACAACGGGCTACAGGATTTTCAGCGAATGTTTGACACCGGCGTCTTTCACGCTCAAAACCCTTGGCTCTTGCAAAGCTTTGGCAAAGCCGAAGGCGAGGGTGCCAAGCTGGTTCGCTCGCAATGGCACAGCCTTCAGCAGCAGCCGCATTTCATGCAGGGCCTGTTGCAGTGGCTGTCCACCAATGCCCTCAAACTCTTGGGCTACAAGTTGGGCCGCCTACACCAGTGGCTGCCAATGGCGCTTGTGAAAAAATTCGCCATGAACAAAGTTTTTTGGCAGCCGAAGAAATGATTCTAACGCTGTCGCTGTTCCAAGTTCGCGTTTCCAAGTTCGCCATTTTGTTGGGCGATGCCTTGGCCTTTGCCGCAGCCTTTGCACTGGCCACCCTCATCAATGTGGCAGCCGACCCCAGCCGCAGCATCGCCATCTGGTTTTCAACGCAAGACCTTCAGCGTTATGCGGCCTGGGCAGGCTTGGTGTTCTTGGGACTCATGCTGTTTCTCATGCGATTTCAGCATTACAGCGATCGCCGCCCTTTTTGGGACGAACTTGGCGACATCATTCTGCTCACCGGCATCTTGGCCGTGCTCGACATGACCCTCATAGCAGCCACCCGATGGAACGCCTCGCGTTTGTGGTGGTTGTTGGTTTGGCTGTTAGCTGGCATCGCCATTGTGTGGGGGCGCGTGCTCACGCGCAGGGTGCTGCGCAATATGGGTTTGTGGATTCGCCCCACCATCATCATTGGACATGGCGAAAACGCCACCGAAGCTGCCATTGCCTTGCAAAGTGAGCCACGCATGGGATTTCAAGTTGCGGGATATGTTGACGTAGACGCTTCCACGCCCGAACTTCAACTCAATGGCCGAACATTGCAAAACTTGAAACAGCTTGAAACGCTTGCCGACCAACCTGGTATTCAATGGGTCATTGCCTTAGAGCACTCGCAATCCGAGCAGCGCGAGCACTGGCTGCGCACCCTCACGCAATGGGGCGCCACAGACATCAGCGTCATTCCGGCCATGCGCGGCGTGCCTTTGTACGGCACCGACATTGCGCATTTCTTTTCACACGAAGTGGCCTTGCTCAGAGTTCGAAACAACCTGCGCCGTTGGCCTGCGCGCTTGACCAAACGCTTGTTTGACACTTTCACTGCGGCCATCTTGCTGGTCCTTTTATCACCCGTCATGCTGCTCATTGCCTTGGCACTCAAAATTGAAGGTGGCAACGTGCTGTTTGCGCACCAACGCATTGGCAAAAATGGGCGCAAGTTTGACTGTTACAAATTTCGTTCTATGGTGCCCAATGCAGAGCAAATGTTGCAACTGCTCTTGCAACAAAACCCATGTTTGAAAGAAGAGTGGATCAAAGAACACAAACTCAAAGATGACCCTCGCGTTAGCAAGTTCGGCGATTTTTTAAGGCGCACCAGCCTTGACGAATTGCCCCAGCTGCTCAATGTGATCAAAAGCGAAATGAGCTTGGTAGGCCCCAGGCCCATCGTGCAAGAAGAGCTGCAAAAATACGGCCTCGAAAAAAGCTACTACCTCATGGTGCGTCCTGGCATGACGGGCTTGTGGCAGGTTAGCGGTCGCAACGATGTGGATTATGAAACCCGCGTTTACTTAGACGCTTGGTATGTCAAGAACTGGTCGCTCTGGTATGACTTGGCCATCTTGTTCAAAACAATCAAGGTGGTCTTTGATAAACGTGGAGCCTACTGAGTGAGTCAAGCCATTCAAAAACATTCAGACAATTTAACGGCCTTGCGTCTGTTGGCTGCCTGCATGGTGCTGTATGGGCATGGCTTTGTGTTCTTAGGTTTACCTGAACCCATGTTCATGCAATGGCTGCCACTCGGGCCATTGGGGGTCTATATTTTCTTTTCCATCAGCGGCTATTTGGTGGCTCAGAGTTGGGAAAGAGATCCGAGCGTCTTTCGCTTTCTCATTCGCCGAACTTTGCGCATTTTTCCGGCACTTTTTGTGTGTACGGTGCTCAGTGTTTGCGTGCTGGGGCCCTTACTCACCGAAGTGACCCAAGCGGAATATTGGAAAAGTGAACACACGAGAGGTTATTTCACCAACCTCTACTTGTACATCACGTATTACTTGCCTGGTGTCTTTACCAGCAACAAACTTCCCAATGCTGTGAACGGCTCTCTTTGGAGCTTGCCGGTAGAGTTCGCCATGTATCTCCTGATTGTGATCATCGGATTTTTGCGAGCACCGAAGTGGGGTGTCTTGGCCGCTGCCTTGGTCTTCATGGCGCTATCGGCAGGATGGGCGTTTCAGGCCACAGAAATGTTGGTTTATTACAGAACAGACATGCGCCAATTGGTTCTTTGTGGCGTTTACTTTTTTGTTGGCGCTTGTATGAATCAATTCAAAGTAGATCGGTTTTTTAACCTGACCTATGCCTTGGCTGCGGTCATGGTTTGGCTTGCCCTGAGCCGTTGGATTGTGGTGTTCATCATGGCGTCTTGGGTCTTTTTGCCTTTCATTGTGTTGGCATTTGGTACCGCTAAAAATAGCCCGCTTGCGCGCCTCACCTCTTGGGATTTCTCATACGGCATCTACATTTATGCCTTTCCCATTCAGCAAACCATTGTCTATTTGTTCCCCAAAATTGACTTTTTGGCGTATTTTGGCAGCACCTTTGTGATCACAGTCGCATTGGCCGCCTTATCTTGGCTTTTTGTTGAGAAGCCGGCACTGAAGCTCAAGCCCTTTCGCGGATAATTCAAGAAATTGAAATTAACGCGGCCAATGCAAGAGACAACCCAAAGACCCGCTCCTGTTCTCACCCTGTCAATCGTCACCTACAACTCAAAAAAATGGCTGAAATCCTTTTTTGAGAGTTTGTTAAGGCAAGATCTGCCATGTGACCAAATTGTCTTGACTGTGCTTGACAATGGATCCACCGATGGCACTTATGCGGCATTGCAAGCACTGCTTTCTTTAGAAGGTAGCGCATGGGGCCATCACTTTAGCCAAGTCCATCTGAATCAAGGCGACAACAAGGGTTTTGGTGCCGGTCACAACCACAACCTTGCGCTTACCAACACCCCCTTCTTTTGGGTCACTAATGTAGACCTAGAGTTTGAGCTTGACACTCTCACCACCTTGTTAAAAACAGCACAACAAGATGTGGCCCAGAGAATAGCCAGTAACAGCAAACAGCCGCATGCAAAGACCCCAACGAGCGCCAACGTGGCAGCTTGGGAGTGCCGCCAAAAACCATACGAGCATCCCAAGGATTACCACCCCGTGACGGGTGAAACCGCCTGGTGCTCTAGCGCTTGCGTGCTGTTCAAAACAGAGGCCATCAAGTCGGTCAATGGCTACGAGCCTTTGCTGTTTTTGTACGGTGAAGATGTCGAGTTGTCATACCGCTTGCGCGACCATGGGTACACCTTGCGCTATGTGCCCAATGCCACGGTCTGGC